>NZ_JAYGIG010000030.1:0-37105 GCF_034932105.1 Leptothoe sp. PORK10 BA2
CTGAAATCAGGGCTTTCAAAGACTTTTACTCCTGATCGTTTGGACGACAGAATGCAGGGTCTAGCCATTTGAAGCCACTGAAATCAGACATTTGAGTGAGAATCATTCTCATAATGAGAATTGCTGATATCATCCATTCCAGCCTTGAAACCTTTCGAAAACTATTGATATGAAATTTCCTCTGGTCACAGTATGGCCTGTACGGAAACAAGTCATGTATCCATGAATAACTCAACACGCGTTGGTTATATCTCTATTTACACGGGATGCCAAGGCCCATCAAAGATGCCGCCGCCCCCCCCCCTCTTTGTCCATAGCCTGTTAGAAACGTTATGACCTTAACCACTTTGCGCTGGAAGCCACTAGCGATTCTGCTCTTTAGCTTGTCCCTGCTAGCAGCCATCATCCTACATACCATCACACCAGCAGCAGCACTGGTTCAAACCTCTTCAGCCCAGGAGATTCGGGGCGTATGGATCACCACCAACGATACCGATGTGCTAGTGGATCAGCCCAAACTCCATGGTGCCATTGACCAACTGGCGGAGCTGAACTTCAACACCCTCTATCCAGTGGTTTGGAATGGGGGCTACGCCTTCTTTGATAGTGGGACCGCCAAGCGCGCAGGCATTCAGCACTTTGTCCTACGGGGCATCCAAGACTACGACATTCTAGCGGAACTAACGACTAAGGCCCACAGCCACGGCATGGCCGTCATCCCCTGGTTTGAATTTGGCTTTATGGCACCGGCCACCTCCGAACTAGCCACGGTGCATAGCAGTTGGCTCACCGAAAAACAGAATGGCAGCCACATCGACACCCGTAGAGACGGGGGCGATATGGTCTGGCTCAATCCCTACAGGCCTGAGGTGCAACAGTTCATCACCCAAATGCTGTTGGAGCTAATTAGCCGGTACGATGTCGATGGCGTTCAGTTTGATGACCATTTCATTTTGCCCGTAGAGTTTGGCTATGACAGCTACACCCGTGCTCTATATAAAGCAGATACCGGCAAAGATGTGCCCAATGACCCCCACAATCCCGAATGGGTCAAGTGGCGCGCTGACAAACTAACCGAATTTGTCAAAACCCTCAATGCAGACTTAAAGGCCCGCCGTCGGGAGATCATTTTCTCAGTGGCTCCTAATCCCTATGATTTTGCTTATCAGGGGCAATTGCAGGACTGGCTTACCTGGGTCAGACAGGGCTGGGTGGATGAGCTGATCGTCCAAATCTATCGCAACAATCTAGGGGATTTCCGCCACCAGCTCTATACCCCATCCATTCTGGAAACCAAGCAAAAAATCCCCACCGCCGCCGGAATCTTGACCGGTCTGCGCAATGCCCCCGTGCCCATGAGCTTCATCGAATCAAAAGCACACGCGGCCCGGTCTGCTGGCCTGGGCATGGCCTTCTTCTTTTATGAAAGCCTCTGGGAAGATACCCCTGAACCAGCCGATACACGCCAGGCTAGTTTTCGTCAGCTGTTTGCCACACCTATCCAGCGGGGGGATTATCGGGCAGCGACGTTTTAACTCCATTCCCCACGCTATCCTAATAACCAGAACCTTCTCCTTATTAGTGACTTAGCGACGGCTCAATGGCAGTATCAAACCAGCGTGTTGTGATTTTAGGCGGCGGCTTCGGCGGCCTGTATACGGCTCTTGCCCTGAGCAAACTCCCTTGGGACAAAACGGTAAAACCAGAGATTACGTTGGTGGACCAGCGCGATCGCTTCCTATTTACCCCGCTGCTATACGAGCTGGTGACCGATGAATTGCAAACCTGGGAAATCGCACCGCCTTATACGGAACTATTGGCCGGTACCGGCATTAAGTTTCATCAGAGTGGGGTGGCTAGCATTGATACAACGGCTAATGCCGTGTGTTTAGAGGATGATACGGTGCTGCCCTACGACCGCTTGGTGCTGGCCCTCGGCGGTGAAACCCCGATGGATATGGCGCCGGGAGTAAAGGACTATGCGATCGCATTTCGCACCCTAAACGATGCCTATGCCCTCAAAGAACGTCTCCGCCAGGTAGAAAGCTCCGACACCGACAAAATCCGAGTGGCGATAGTGGGCGGCGGTTATAGCGGCATAGAACTGGGGTGCAAAATCGCCGAACGACTGGGGGAAAGAGGCCGACTGCGTATTGTCGAACGCGGCACCGCGATTTTGCAAAATTCCCCAGAGTTTAACCAAAAAGCAGCCCAAGAGGCCCTCACCGACAAAGGCATCTGGATCGACTACGAAACCACTGTGACCGAGGTCGGTGTCGACACCATCTCCCTGCAGTACAAAGAGCAGACTGATATTCTCCCAGTAGATTTAGTCCTATGGACCGTCGGCAATCAGATCAACCCCCTGATTACCAGCCTGCCCTTCGAAAAAAATGAACGCCAGCAGCTCAAAATTCAACCCACCCTCCAGCTGCTGAACCAAGACCACATCTTTGCCCTTGGCGATCTGGCGGTAGGCAAAGATGCCGACGGCAACCAGGTACCCACCACAGCCCAAGTCGCCCTCCAGCAAGCCGACTACACCGCTTGGAATATCTGGGCCTCCCTCACCGGACGTCCCCCCCTCGCCTTTCGATATCAACACCTCGGCGAAATGATGACCCTAGGCAGCAACACCGCCACCCTCACCGGATTAGGCCTAAAGCTGGATGGCCCCGCCGCCCACATTGCCCGCCGACTAACCTACCTATATCGCATGCCCACCTTTGAACATCAGTTACGGGTCGGGCTAAATTGGATCAGTCAACCCCTCCGAGAGCTTTTGTCGGTATCTTAATGTTGAGCCTTGAAACTGCCCTAGTCGGCTTAATGTAGGTTCAGCAATCTGGTTCCCCCGGCCCCCTGCTCCCTTTTCCTGCTTCCATGTCCCAGCCCAAAGTCATCTTTATCGACGCCGTCGGCACCCTTTTTGGGGTGAAGGATAGCGTCGGTGCAGTCTATCAAACCCTAGCCCAGCAATCTGGGGTAAGCGCATCGGCCAAACAGTTAGACCAGGCATTTTACCGCAGCTTTTCGGCGGCTGATGCGATGGCATTTCCCGATGTCCCTGCGGTTGAGATTCCCCACCGGGAGTATCTGTGGTGGTTAGCCGTAGCCCGCGATACCTTTCAACGGGCAGGCATATTACATGAGTTTTCTGACTTTGAGAGCTTCTTTGAAGGGGTATATCAGCACTTTGCCACGGCGGCACCCTGGGTGGTTTATCAGGACACCATTAGTTCCCTCCAGCGATGGCAGCGCATGGATATCTCCCTAGGCATTATTTCGAACTTTGACTCCCGCATTTACGCCGTGCTAGATGCGCTAGAACTCCGGCAGTATTTTCAAACCATTACCATCTCCACGGAGGCCAGGGCAGCAAAGCCTAATCCATTGATTTTTACCACCGCGCTGCAAAAACACGGCTGCAGCGCCCATGAAGCATGGCACATCGGCGATAGTCGCCAAGATGACCTGAAAGGGGCCAATGCTGCTGGGTTAAGAGGTATATGGCTAAAACGTCCCAACCAATCAAATGTCCAAGCTCCAACCCAATTTCGCTAGGCCCAAGCCCTCAGCCTCAATGGTTTTACCTCTTCAGGAAAGTGCCATAAAACATGCCCACTGGCCATTTTTGGCCCAAGTTTACTATGATCTTTTCAAGATATTCTACCGACCCGGTAGGTATCTAAGTCAGCCACTCATCTAAACTAAAGGCTGAGTGTATGTTGAGTGCTGAACGTTGAGTTAATCAGTGGCGGCCCCAGGGGCAACACCACGGATTAACCTATGGTCATCTTCGGCGCACCCGACGCTTGTCAGCCAACCATTCCCCTTTCTAATCGTCAACTGTGTCTCAAAAACAGCAAAATCCCTGGATCGAAGGCCTACAAACCATTGGGCTGAGCATTGCGCTGGCCCTAGGCATTCGTCAATTTGTAGCGGAAGCACGCTATATACCGTCTGAGTCCATGACGCCCACCTTACAGATCAACGATCGCCTGGTGATTGAAAAGCTGACCTATCGATTTCAAGAACCCCAGCGGGGTGATATCGTCGTTTTCTGGCCACCGTCAGAGATTGTACCAGCGGGGAAAAAACGGGATGCCTTTATTAAACGCATTGTCGGTTTGCCAGGGGATACGGTGGAAGTGACTGAAGGAACCGTTTTGGTCAATGGTGAAATCCAGGAAGAACGCTATATCCACTCGCCTCCTACCTACGAGCAGGACCCACTGACCATTCCGGCAGACAGCTATTTTGTGCTCGGGGATAATCGCAATGAGAGCTATGACAGCCACGCTTGGGAAATTGCCAAACCGTTCGTGGCCGAGGACCAGATTATTGGTAAGGCCGTCGTGCGTTTTTGGCCCCTTACCCGTCTGGGTGGTTTAGATTAATTGATGAGCTTAAATTGATGGATTAAATTGATTATGATTTGCTCAGATGTATTAGGGTGACCCTACGGGGTCAGTGACTGTGGGAAATCAAAAAGATCAAAGCACTAATATTTGGATTGAGAGCTTGCAGACCATCGGCCTCAGCGTGGTCTTAGCCCTGGGAATTCGACAGTTTGTGGCTGAAGCCCGCTACATTCCCACCGGGTCGATGGAACCTACCCTACAGGTCAATGATCGCCTGGTGATTGAAAAAATTAGCTACCATCTCACGGTGCCAGAACGGGGGGATATCGTTGTGTTTTGGCCACCGGAGGAATTTAATGTTCCCGGTCAACCCCGTAAT
Organism: Leptothoe sp. PORK10 BA2; assembly: GCF_034932105.1. Classification (NCBI taxonomy): domain Bacteria; kingdom Bacillati; phylum Cyanobacteriota; class Cyanophyceae; order Nodosilineales; family Cymatolegaceae; genus Leptothoe; species Leptothoe sp. PORK10 BA2. The sequence continues at coordinate 4,744 of NZ_JAYGIG010000030.1, forward strand.
GCATTTATTAAACGGGTGATTGGGCTCCCCGGGGATACGGTCGAGGTGGCGGATGGACAGGTATTGGTGAACAATGTAGCCCTCGAAGAAGGGTACATCAAATCCCCACCGAACTATCAGTGGGGGCCTAAAACCGTGCCGCCAGAAAGTTACTTGGTTTTTGGTGACAATCGCAACAACAGTGAGGATAGCCATCGGTGGTCGGACCCCTTTTTGCCGGAGGATCAGATCATCGGTAAGGCAGTCGTTAGGTTTTGGCCCCCTAACCGTCTAGGCTTGCTGAAGCGCCAGTGAAGCGGGCACCCAAATATGTTTAGCCTGCCCTGGAATGATTTGGTGACCGTAGACTGTATTGATGGGGTCACAGCCTAGGGTAGTGGCGGTGGCTGTCCATTGATGGGCGGGGTCAAACAGGACCAGATTGGCGGGCGCATTTACCTGCACTACCGCTGGCTCGATATTTAGGCAATGGGCTGGATTAAGGCTGAGATAGTGCCACAGCTGTAGGGCCGTCCACCGCTGGGTCACCACGAAGGTCTGCCAAAGCACCGGCAAGGCCAGTTGTAGCCCGATGGCACCGGCGGGAGCAATGCCAAAGGGCACTGCTTTTTCCTCGTAGGTGTGGGTAGAGTGATCAACTGCGATCGCATCCAACGTCCCATCCTCTAAACCCGCAATCAGAGCCTCGCGATCCTCTGGCGTCCCCAAAGGAGGTGCTAACCGTAAACTAGGCGCATAGCCAGCCAAATCAGCCGTGCTAAACAGCAAATGTAACCAGGTGACACTGGCGGTGATCGGCAAACCCCGGGCCTTAGCCTCCCGGATCAGCTCTACACTACGGGCCGTGGAAATTCGCATCATATGGACCGGCCGCTGACAGATCGCAACCTCCTCTAGCAAAGCAGCCAATGGGGTGGTTTCAGCGGTAGCCGGTAGAGCCGATAGCCCCAGACGAACAGCGTCTGCCCCATCACGACAGACACCCTCCCCATGCGGCTCTACTCCGTCAGCACTGGCACAGGGCCACAACGCCATAGGCAACGACTGCGGCTGAGTATATTCCAACAAACGCCTGACCATCAGACCGTTCCCTAGGGGCTGCCCATCGCACCACCCAACGATCCCCGCCGCCCCCAGTTCCACTAAATCCGTCAGCTGCTTCCCTTGAGTACCCAAGGTAATCGCACCCCAGGGGAGAACCTGGGGCCGCCCCGCCCCGTTAGCCCCTAACCGCTGCACTACTTGGGCCGGACTATCCACGGCCGGGCTCGTATTGGGTAAAATCCCCACCCGGGTAAATCCACCCTGGGCCGCTACCGTCAACAGCTGTCCCAGAGTTTCCCGCGCCTCGTACCCCGGTTCCCCCGTCTGGCTATACAGATCCACCAGCCCCGGACCCAAAATACAACCCAAACCATCAATTTCTCTAATGCCATTCCCCGGATGATCCAGCGACTCCCCCATCGCCTGAATGATGCCATCCCGGATCAACAGGTCTCCCACCTGGTCTCGCCGAGTCAGTGGATCCAGTATGCGTACCTGTCGTATCAAGCTATCCATGACGATTTCTCTTTGGTCTGCTCCATTGGCTCCTCACCGCACTCCAGCGGCCGAGTTCGCTTGGGTTTGCTCCATCAGATTCTCACAGCGCTCCAGCGGCTGTCATATCGAATAAACTCCCCGATAGATGGGTCGTAATATTCGCTGCACTCAGCATGGGTTCACTACCCACCCCATCTGGATAATCAATCACGCTGACCGCACCATTGCCCTGTTTAAACCGCCAGAATGCCTCTGCCCCCAGCCCCATGACATAGCACAAGATAGACTTATTAATCGCGTCATGGGCCACCACTAAGACGGTTTTGGGCGTCTCCTGCTGACTATATTGGGTAACAATCTCCTCCCAAGCTTTCACCGCCCGCTCCCATACATCTTGCAAATTTTCTCCATCGGGCATCTGAACTTTGTCAGGCTGAGTTTGCCAGGCGTCCAACATACCTGGAAAACCCGCCTCGATTTCATGTTCAAATTTGCCCTCCCACTGGCCATGGCTGATTTCCCACAGGTCGTCGGTCACCGCCAAGGAGACCTCTGGATGATGTTGCAAAATGATCTCAGCGGTTTCCTTCGGACGCAACATGGAGCTAGAAACCGCCCCATCAATGGGGATAACCTTGAGAAATTCGCCCGCCTGGGCCGCCTGGGAACGCCCATTATCATTTAACGGAATATCGATCTGCCCCTGAAAGCGGGACTCTCGGTTCCATTCCGTTTCCCCATGGCGCACCAACAGGAGTCTGGGTCCCTTAAACCCACTGCGCAGTGCAGGGATAGCAGCCCCCATGTGACTGGTTAAGTTCATCGACTCCAGCTGGGCCTGTTCTCCCCATGCCCCAGGGAAATTGAGCACACTAACACCACAGTTAGCCTGATACATGCGGTTCAGCGACTCGGGACCCAGGCCAATCGCCGTCCCTACCAAAGCCCGGTTAATGGCACTGTGGGCCACCACTAAAACGGTTTGCCCCTGGTGTTGAGCTAGCAAACCCTGCCAAAATTCAGCCGCCTGCTGCCAAATGGCCCGCACCGGATAAAACATTTGGGTTGTGCCATCAGCCTGGGGCACAGCCATCTTGAACTCGTTGGGCTGATGTTGCCAAGCCTGATAGTCTTCGGGGTAGTCAGCCTCAACATCGGCAAAGGACTTGGCTTCCCAGAGGGGAAGACTGATTTCTTTCAACAGGTCCGTTGGCTGGGACGCAATCTTCAGACCGATGGTTTCCGTAATCAACGCGGCCGTTCGAGCCGCCCGTTTGAGGGGACTGCAATAGGCTGCATCAATGGCAATACCCTGCAAAAACTCTCCCACCCGGCGCGCTTGCGCTTCGCCCTTTACCGTCAGGAGCGATTCATCGTGGTGCCCTTGAATAATACGTTTCACATTAAATGTACTTTCACCGTGGCGAACCACAATCACACGGGTTTTCAAGGGTCTATCCTCTCTAAATTTTACTGCGCTAGCCAAACAGTGTTGATTGTACGTGAATTAACTGACCCATGGGGGCGTTCCCTCAAACTGAAGTTGGTAGATAGCGTCTAGACAAATTGTGTAGAACTATCAGCTAGATGGCGGATGCAATCTGACTTCTTGAAGTTGTCATGAGTTAAAGACATCACATCTTTGACCAAGCTTAAAATTATCGTTGTTCTAAACTTCACAAGCAGCCGTTAGGATTAAATCAACCATTACCAATATGGCCTCAAACGCTTCTAAATCGAGGATCTAAGGACTTCACCTTTTTTTGTCAGAACAAAGTATTTAACATCCATGATTTCACCCTAACGATACTTGTTCAGATTGATGAACAATTAAGCAGAGCCGTAGCGCAAGTAATCTATATGAAATCCACTAAGACTCTTGTGAATCAAAAAAATAATAGTAGTCAGACCAACACCAACGGCCAATCGTCCTCTGACACCCAGCAAAACCAAGACCATACGATGGCATTGGTCTATCCTGACGGTCGCGTCACTAACGTCAAGGTAGGAAAAACGAAATCACCCTAAAGCCTCAGGTCTGCATTACCTCTAACCCATGGCTTTATCCAAGATCCTACGGCAGTTCACACAAGTTTTCCTAGCGGCATCTTGTCCCCTTTGCCAGCGCAATGCTGCCCAGATTCTCTGCACCGATTGTTATCGACAACTGTTAGATTGCCGTTGGCCAAACCCGATTTCAGGTCATACAGCTACGTTATCTAGCCACAGGGCATCAACCAACCATGCAAATCTATCCGTCTTTTCATGGGGTCAATATCGCGGAGTCCTCAAGCAGACATTAGCCAAACTCAAGTATGGCAACCAGGCCGAACTTGGCCTTTGGTTAGGCTGTCAGTTGGGTCAGCACTGGCGCACCCATGGACCATACAATAGTCATCACCAGCCGCTGATAGTAGTACCAATTCCACTGCACGACCACCGACTCAGGCAGCGGGGCTATAATCAAGCCGCCCTCATCGCCCAAGGATTCTGTCGAGTAACGGGTTTACCCATGGCAAAGCATGGTCTGATCCGCATCAGGTCTACCGATACTATGTATACTCTCGGGGCAAAGGAAAGACAGGCCAACGTGGCCGGTGCATTTCAGACGGGTCCTAGCCTAAAAACACGAACTAGGTCCATCCTACTGATGGACGACATTTACACGACAGGGAGTACTGCGCAAGCAGCGGCTAGCGCCCTAATCGATGCAGGATATAAGGTGCAAGGCATTACTGCTGTGGCTCAAGCGGTTTTCTCATCTCCACGGGATGGGTAAGCAGCACATGGCCATGGCCATCAAATACCAAACTCGCATCCAGCCCGGTAATTTGCTCAAACTGCCCGGGCGTTATCGTTATGCCGATAGACTCAGGCGCAATAGAGCTTGAAGCAGACGCCTTCACGTCCAAGGACATCACCCCTAAAAACTTGGGATTTAAGGTTTTTAAGGGTGATGACGGCTGGGTGGGTATTTCTAGCTCGGGTTGCCATGAACGTAATCGTTCGTGCACCCCCTGGATAAAGAGCATCCCTCTTGGCATGGGCATCTCTGACCATCCTTTCACGATCGATTCAAGCAGAGATAGCTCTATCAACGATTGGGGATAGGTCTCTAATAGTTGAGCTAAACATTCGGCAAACACATCCCCATCGTCGCCATCCAACTGATAACTAGCAACAATATGGTGTACTCGTTGGCGGTTAATACGTTCTTGGATATCCATAGACCTAGAGTTGCAAAAGCCGCAATGTGTTCAACCGGGCATAGTCAATAGAGCAAGCATAGAATATCGGGCTAATGGCCCCCGACCGAGGGGAATTGAGTATCACTTTCCTAAAATTGAAAAGCTCATTTTTCCCTAGTGGAAGTAAGCCATTATCTTAATTATATCTCACCATAGATGCATGGTGATTTTATACGCTGATAGTAATAGATACCGTCGCAAAACTTGCCTAGGATTTATACTTTCTTCGGTTAATTAGGGTCAAGAAATCATCCTTTCCCCTAGCACCCCCGGCTATAAATTCTATTTCAGTATTATCCCTAAGGCTTTATTTTTGAAACGATACAGCCCGAGGAACGGCAAACTTAACTAGCCATAGATTTATTTTTTACGCTTACTTTGGTGGTCTATTTATTACTGTTAACGCTCTTAAGCGATGGCAATAGACTACTGAGTTCTTCAGAATGAGGACTAGGATAATTGCGTGTTTTTGAGCAGACATCGTTACCAATTCTTGAGGTTCGGGAAACTTAGGGAGGTAACCATGGACACCAAGCCGTTGATGGCTTGCCTGAGGAAAACTATGTTGACCTGAGTAATCAATCAATACATCAACATTCCCCATTGCATTTCATTGCAACAGAGATCAACCCTAATTGACGTACCTAATTACCGTATTTGGATCGGGAATTGGACCGGGAAGTTGCTAATCCTCGGCATGATTTCATTTGCCAGATGCCGGTGTATGGCATCTCTGACAGACCGGTTTATCTTCTCAATCAGTAACGGCGGATAGGCCATAGAACCTGTAAGTAACCCGGTTGACTAAGGCATTTGATACTTTTGGCTGCCCATCGGGGTGGTGGATGCATGGGCCTTTCTTTTGTTCTTGTCGGTAAAACCCCAGCCAGATATTCAACACCATGACTGAGTCTGTACTTAACGTAATGCCCCTAGAGAAAGGGTTTTCAGTGGCGACACTGATTAAAGCTGTAAAGGTCATTATTCAGACCCAGACCAATGGTTATATTCAGTTAAAGACCATCGCTGGGGAAGAATGGTGGCTTGATTTTCGCGTCGGGCAACTATTGTGGGCCGGGGGTGGACAGCATCGGTTTCGACGATGGCAACGGTTGTTGAAAATCCATTGCCCAGACTTACCCCCCAGTGAGGTTCGATTGCGGGAAGCTGAACTATTTGACAATTGGGAATATGTGGCGCTGTCAATGTTAGTGCGACGGCAACAGCTCCATCGCGAGATTGCGATCGCAATCATCCAATCCACCCTTTCAGAAGTCCTATTCGATGTTTGCCAAGCCGTGGGGAACCTCTCCCAAGTCGCCCACACCACCGATCGTCAATCGCGATTGGCCCAACCCCTGGCACTGTTCAGCAGCACCTCATTGTTTTACAGCGTCAAAACTGAGCTGGAAGCATGGCAAGAAACCGCCCTCGGCAAGCTATCTCCCAATCTATCCCCTCTCATCATTGACAATCAGCGCCTCAAACAATGCACCCAGCCCCGTACCTACCAAATTCTCAAACAATTACTCCACGGCAATCGTTCGTTGCGGGAGCTGAGCCAGATGACCGGGCGGGAGCTACCTGCATTCAGCCGCATGTTAGCCAGATATATAGAACGGGGCATCGCCACCCTCAATCCCATTGACGACCTGGCCAGCCCCTATGCCCCCATGGCCCAAAAAGTCCCCCTCCAAGTCGCCAAAAAACTACCCCTCATCTTTTGCATCGACGACAGTCCCCAGGTTGGCTACTTGATGGAAGAGGCACTCCGCCCAGCTGGGTACCGCTGCATCAGCATTCAAGATTCCATCCAGGCCCTAGCCCAAATCATCCGACATCGACCCGACATGATTTTTCTAGACCTGATTATGCCCGTGGCCAATGGCTATGAAATTTGCAAACAGGTGCGCCGAGTCAAAGCATTTCAAAAAATCCCCATTGTGATCTTGACCGGAAATGATGGTCTGGTGGATCGGATGCGGGCAAAAGCTGTGGGAGCAACAGACTTTATGGCTAAACCCGTAGACCCCATCAAAGTGATTGAAATGGTGAGACTCCAGTTAGCCAAGCTAGACCACGAGGTCGAGGTCAATTAGTCGAGGTCAATTAGGGTTGCAGGGCCTTTGCTGGTGAAGGCCCTTCACTCTTTAAATTGTTGCGCATAAAAGTGTTCATAACGGCCCTGCTGCTCCAACAGTTCTAAATGGGTCCCTGACTCCGCAATCTGCCCATGCTCAATAAACAAAATCCGATTCGCTTTGCGCACCGTACTCAGACGATGGGCAATCACAAACACTGTACGGTTCTCCATCGCCCGCTCCAAAGCTTCCTGTACCAAAGCTTCCGACTCAGAGTCCAAGGCTGACGTCGCCTCATCTAAAATCAAAATACGCGGATTCAACAAAATTGCTCGCGCAATGGCAATCCGCTGCCGCTGACCGCCCGACAGATTCACCCCCCGTTCCCCCACCCAGGTGTGATACCCCTGGGAAAACTGCTGAATAAACTCATGGGCATTGGCCACCCCTGCCGCCGCCTCAATCGCCCTATAGTCCAGCTGAGTTTGACCATAGGCAATGTTCTGGGCAATCGTCCCCGAAAACAACGTCGTCTCCTGGGGCACAATGCCAATCTGTTGCCGCAGGCTCCGCAACGTCACCTGACGCACATCTATGCCGTCCACCAAAATCTTCCCGACCTGAGGATCATAGAACCGAGCCAGCAGATTGACCAGGGTGGTTTTACCAGCCCCCGATGGACCTACCAGGGCCACCACATCCCCAGGCTCTACCACCAGGGAAAGATCTTTAAACACCGACGCACCCGATGCATAGGCAAAGCTAATGTCGCGATACTCCACCTTGCCCGTAATCGGCGGCAGGGCCTGGGCATTGGGTTGATTGCTCAATGTGGGCTGCTCAGCAAATAGTTCAAATACCCGCTCCGCAGAGGCTTCAGTCTGTTTAAAGGCATTATAGTGTTGGGTGACCAGGTTAATCGGATCAATCAACAACGCCACCGCCACCAAAAAGCTAACAAACTCCTGGGGTTGGAGTTTGCCGAGGGCAATCTGCCAGCCCCCCAGCAAAAACAGAAACATAATACCCACCGCTTCTAAAAAGCCCACCACCGGATACTGGATCGCCGTTAGATGCTCCGTCCGATACTTGGCGAGGCGATTTTCATCCGCCACGGCACTAAAGCGAGCCACCTCATATTCATCAGCGGCAAAGGCTTTGACCACACGAATATTGCTCAGCACCTCGGTGAGTAATGACGAAAGATTGGAAATCTCATTTTGGCTGCGGCGAGACAGGGACAACATCCTGTTGCCAAAGCTACCGATCAGCCATGCCATCAACGGTGCAATCAAAAAACCCGCCAGGGTGAGGGGCCAATTGAGATAAAACATGTAGATGGGAATGGCAATCAGCTGAAAAACACAGGAGATAAACTGCTGTGACATTTTGTAGATGACTTCGCCAATGCGGTCGATATCCTCGGTGAGGCGGTAGGAGAGGTCACCGGTTTTAGCGGAGGCAAAGTAATCAATACTCAACTGATGGAGATGGGCATAGACCTTTTTTCTCAGTTCTAGCACCGCCGCTACAGAGGCTCGAATGGAAAAGACCTTTTCCCCATATTGAAAAAGATTTTGAATGAGAAAGGCCAGGGTAGTCATGCCCAGCCATCGAGCAATATTCGAAACTTGGCCCTGGCTAATGTAATAGGTGACCTGCCCAGCCAGGTAGGGCAACATGACCGTGGCCAGGACATAGCCAACAATGCACACAAACGACCAGCCAAATAAGGGCCACTGGGGCTTGAGGAATGGCAGTAGCTGCCAGTAAACCGATCGTTGTTGTTGCGCCATAGGGAAAAATCTCAAAACTTTAAATGCAAACCTGATTAGGAATTTGAGGCCGCTTTCGACTCAAGTTGCCTCAGGGTATCTAGCACCACATGGGCAATACGATAGGATGCGCCAAATGGGCCAAATCGGTCTTGCCCATTGGCAATACAGGCTTGGAGATAAGCTTCATCTTGGATAATGTCCACGGCATACTGGGCAGCTTCCTTCAGAATGGCAGGGGTGGCGGGCTCGGTGCCGATGGTTTTTACGGAAAGACCCAAGAGACGGTCCTGGGCCTCAGCAAAGGCATAGGTAAACTGGGGACCGGCACCGGGAATTTGTAAAATGGGTTTGCCAATGGCCATAGCCTGGTCGACCGCTAGACCAGCCATGCCCAAAACCAAGGTGGTCTGACACACGATGTCATTAAAGGCATCGCTAAAGCAGATTACAGAGGCGAGGGTTTCGCCATTAACCGGGTAGGTCAGGGTGCCATGGTCATGGTGCCAGCCAGCCTCCGTCGCAACGGTATCTAAATCAGCCATGACGTCGGACACCAAGGCCGCCCGAAATTGCACCTGGGGGTTGAGGGTGGCAATTTCGACCACCAGTCCCAAGAGCAGCTTCAGGTTGCGCATGGCTTCGGGAATACGGGAACCCGGTAGCAGCGCCATCATCGGTCGATGGGGCGCAAGCTGCAGGTCCTTGCCCTTAGGTTTGAGCCGATCGAGGGAGGGAATCCCCCCAAACTGGGCTTTAGCAAATCCTTGCTTTTGGTAATCTTTGGCAGTGTAGGCGTCGCGGGAAAAAAGGATGAGGCAACGGGAAGACTTGAGCACTGCCCTGAGCACTATATCGATATTGAGGGTGCCCTCGTAGATAGCTGACAACGGTGAGGTAAATGAGATAAAAGGTCTACCGCTGAGGTAGGCAAAACATTGGCCGACAACATCACCAGTGGCAAACACTAGATCACATTGGGGCGCATAGCGACGAATGGCCTGGAGCTGTCGCCAGGTAGAGGTGAGCAACCCAGCCCGAATATCATTGATCAGTCGCAACCGATTCGTATAGGTGAAGCCTCCCGATGGCAGGGTGAGGGTGGGGGCTACGATGGGGACATTAATGTTGCGATAGGCATGGCCCTGGCCAACTATGGGGGCAGCCGCAATATCTAACTCGGGGGATAACTCTCGCAGGCTACGAATAATGTGGGAAGAGTGATTATCTTCACCGTGGCCGTTGCTAATGAATAGAAGTTTGTGGGGCATGGGTAGACGGCGGCGGTTGTTGGCTAGAAAACTGCCCTGCCCAATGAGCAGAAGTCTCTAGGCGTTAGGCAGAGATTTAGCTGAGTCCATAGTACAACCTGGCGAACGCTTGCCAGTAAGACTGGGGCCGTTGGCAAGATTGTCACCTACTGTAGCCGGGCTAAGGGGTCACTAAGGGCATAAACCATGACGCCACCCCTAGGATCGAGCCCCATGTTGGTAACAGTAGAACTGGATTAGGTTCAGTTTTGGCGATGTAGGATGAGATCGCCAGCATCAAAACCATTGTCCTCAAGGCTGGACCCCTTACCCCTTGCTCGCCCCGTGGCCTCTGCCAAGGTTTTAGGATTGCCAAATCATAGTCATCGTTGGGTTCACCGGCATTAATTCCCCAACCCAGGCGGTCCTCTGGCACAATGAGGTGGTCAAACTCCACGTTCAATGAAGGTCCCCAAGGATTTTGGTCTTAACGCCTGAACAGTTATTCCCGTTTCAGCTCGATCCGTTTCAATTGGACGCCATTGAAGCGCTCAACCAGGGCAAGTCGGTGGTGGTCTGTGCCCCCACGGGTTCCGGTAAAACCCTCGTGGGTGAATACGCCATCCATCGGGCGCTGCACACGAACCAGCGCGTATTTTACACCACCCCCCTCAAGGCCCTATCCAACCAAAAACTCAGAGACTTTCGCCAGCTGTTTGGTCACGACCAAGTGGGGCTCCTCACGGGCGATACGTCTGTCAATCGGGATGCCCCCATCCTGGTGATGACCACGGAGATCTTTCGCAACATGCTCTATGGCACCACCATGGGGGAGATCGGGGAAGCAGTGGAAGGATTGCAAACCGTCGTCCTCGACGAGTGCCACTATATGAATGATCGGCAGCGCGGCACCGTCTGGGAAGAATCCATCATCTACTGCCCCCCCGGCGTTCAACTGGTGGGACTATCCGCCACGGTCGCCAATGGCGATCAGCTCACCGATTGGATTGCCAAAATCCATGGCCCTAGCGAACTGATCTATTCGGACTTTCGCCCCGTCCCCCTCACCATCCACTTTGCCACGGGCAAAGGCATATTTCCCCTGCTGAATGATCAAAAAACAGCCCTCCATAGCCGCTTAAACAATCAACGGAAGCCCCCCCGCTATCAAAAGGGTCAAAAGAGAAAATCCGTCACCGCCAACAACTCATTCATCGTCACCCAACTGCAGCAAAAGGACATGCTGCCAGCCATTTTCTTTATTTTTAGCCGCAAGGGATGTGATAAAGCGGTGCAAACCGTTAGCAACCTAACGTTGGTCACCCCAGAGGAAGCCCTTGTCCTGCAACATCGGATTGATCATTTTTTGCGGGCTAACCCCGAAGCCGCTCGCGCCGGACAGGTAGAACCTCTCTACCAAGGCATAGCGGCCCACCACGCAGGCCTGTTACCCGCTTGGAAAGGCTTGGTGGAAGAACTCTTCCAGGCGGGGTTGATCAAGGTAATTTTTGCCACGGAAACCTTGGCTGCAGGGATTAACATGCCCGCTCGCACCACGGTGATTTCCAGCTTATCTAAGCGGACAGATAGCGGCCATCGCCTGCTGCGGGCATCGGAATTTTTACAGATGGCCGGCCGGGCCGGTCGCCGGGGGATGGATGTGGAGGGTCATGTGGTCACTGTGGAAACCCCTTTTGAAGGGGCGAAGGAAGCCAGTTATTTGGCCCTGGCCAAGCCAGACCCTTTGGTGAGCCAGTTTACCCCCAGCTATGGCATGGTGCTGAACCTGCTCCAGACTCATACGTTAGAGGAAACCCGGGCGCTGGTTGAGCGTAGCTTTGGCCAGTACTTGTCCACCTTGCACCTCACCCCTCAGCAACAGGCCATTGACGCCGTGGAAGAGAATATCGTTCTCATTCGTGAGCAGCTGACGGCGATTGGGGTCGACACCATTGCCGAGTATGGAAAACTGCGGGAGCGACTGCGGGAAGAGCGTCGTTTGCTCACAATTTTGGATAAACAGGCAACTGAAACCCTTTCTAGCGATCTGGAAACGGCAGCCAGCTTTGCGGTCACGGGTACGGTGCTCTCCCTAAAGGGGAAACACATCCCGGTACACAACCCGCTACCGGCGGTGCTGGTGGCTAAACTCCAGGGTTCTGGTCAGGTGACCTACCTGGCCTGTTTGACCGATGACAATCACTGGATCATGGCATCTCCAAGGGATGTGTTTGGTCTCTATACCCAGTACGAGCGGATTGCGGCGGTGGATAATCTGGTGCCACCCCCAAGGCTAGCCCGCCGGGCGGGTAATAAATGCCCCGGCGATGAGACCACGGCAGTGGTGGCGGCCCTCATTCCCCAGGACCTGCCAACCCTGGATGAACTCGCGCCAGAGGTAAAAGCCCAGCGCGATCGCATGCATGGGGTAGAGGCTATGCTGGCAAGTCATCCACTGAATCAGTTTGGGAAACCCAAGTCGTTGTTAAAACAGCAGATGCGGTTGCAAACCTTAGAGGCTGAGCTGCGCGATCGCAAAGCCAAATACCAAAAATACGCCAGTCGCTACTGGGAAGAATTTCTCAATCTCATGGCCATTCTCGAAGCCTTTGGTGGCCTCGAAAACAACCAGCCCACCAACTTCGGAAAAATGGCCGCCGCCATCCGAGGAGAAAACGAGCTGTGGCTAGCCTTAGCCCTAGGTTCCGGTGAATTTGACCACCTCCCCCCCCACCAGTTCGCCGCCGCCTGTGCCGCCATCGTCACCGAAATCAGCCGCCCCGACACCTGGACCCGTTACCAAACCTCCAACGAAGTCGTCGAAACCCTTGAAGGCCTCCGCTCCATTCGCCGTCAAATGTTTCAGCAACAGCGCCACTACCAAGTGACCCTGCCCGTCCCCCTAGAATGGAACATGATCGCCCTAGTGGAAGAATGGGCCATGGAAACCGAATGGCATGAGCTTTGCCAAAACACCAGTTTGGACGAAGGCGATGTCGTCCGCATCCTGCGCCGCACCCTCGACATTCTGTCCCAAATTCCCCACGTCCCATTTTTACCAGATACCGTTAAATCTACAGCCCGCCAGGCAGCGTATCTGCTCAACCGTTTCCCCATCAATGAAGCGGACAACAACCCAGATACAGCAGCAGATGAAATAGTGGGGGATGCTATAGATGCGGGCGCCAACGTCGACCCATAAGGTCGGGCGACCAACCCCCATCAGGTTGACCAACGCCTAGCAGAAACAGAGAGGTCAGCCCAGCTCCCCCAGTGTCCCTTGCCCCCGATCCCTGCCCACAGCCCACTGACCATGATCTCCTCTTCCCTACCCCTCAACCCCAAAACCCTATCCCGTGCCCAACGAGCCGTGCGCTGCTCCCCGTTTTACATGGGGCTCCTAGCAGCCATGCAATCCAACAGCGTTGCCCTCAGAGCCATCACTGACGATCGCGGCATGCTCAATCACTATACCCGCCGCCCCCTCTCCGACGTGGCTGCCGACCAAGACCTCGGGTGGCTCATGGCCGTCGGCCTGATCCGCCGAGAAGTAGATGGACAAGGGCTGACCGACAGTTTTCGCCTGACACCCATGGGTCGCAAACTAGTCGAGCAATGGGAGGCGGCAGGTCGTCCGGATGCCACAGGTAATCCCCTGGATTATTTACTCAACGCCAAAAATCGCTGGTTAAGACTACCGACCTGGCTACAATAGCCCGGTTCCTTAGTCCGGTTCATCGTAAAACTGCAACTACATGAAGGCGTTAACAGCAGGACGTTACCATTAACGTCGTCTAAATGATTTAGTTTGGGTATGGTTATGCAATAGCGCTAGCCACTCCGTAATTCACAGCTTGACGCAGTACGATTACCAATACCTTTATCAATACCTCGTATTGAAAGGCCGTTATTCCAACTTGATATTCCAACTCGATATTTTGACCACTAAAAGTTTAATTGGACCGGGAGACGCTCTAGCATGAAGGCCATTATGGTTGTGGGGACCACCTCCCACGCAGGGAAATCGCTACTCGTGACAGCCCTCTGTCGCATCCTCAGCCGTCGCGGTTGGCGAGTCGCCCCCTTTAAGGGACAAAATATGGCCCCCAACGCCTATGTCACTGCCAATGGCGCTGAAATTGGCTACACTCAAGCGGTCCAGGCTTGGGCCGCTGGTGTATCCCCCCAAGCCGAGATGAATCCGGTCCTACTCAAACCCCAGGGTCCTACGACATCTCAAGTCATCATTAAAGGACGTCCCGTAGGTCAAACCACCACTACCCACTACTACGAAACTTACTTTGAGAGCGGCTGGCAGGCGGTACAAGAAAGTCTGTCGAGGCTAGGTCAAGACTTTGATCTCTTAATTTGTGAAGGGGACGGCAACCCCGCCGAAATAGATATCAAACAACATGATCTGGCCAATATGCGGATTGCGTTGGCCCTCAATGCCCCCACCATACTATTAGCCGACATCCATCGGGGGGGCGCGTTTGCACACATCGTTGGCACCCTGGAGTTGCTCGAACCCGAAGAACGGGCCTTGGTCAAGGGAATTGTGATCAATAAATTCAGCGGTCAGAAAAGTCTGCTTCAGCCAGGCATTGACTGGATCGAAAAACGCACAGGCATTCCCGTCCTGGGGGTGATTCCCTGGATTGATAGCGCCTTTCCCGCCGAGGACTCCCTCTCGTTAATGGAGCGACCGACGGAGAAACAAGCCGCTGACCTGAATATTGCGGTCATTCGCCTACCCCGCATTTCGAACTTTACGGACTTTGATCCCTTGGAAGCGGAGCCCTCCGTCAATGTCAAATATCTGAGCCCCAAGGATGATTTGGGTCATCCCGACGCCGTTATTTTACCCGGCACCAAAACAGCCATTGCTGACCTGCTAATTTTGCAGCGCACCGGCATGGCGGAGGCAATCCAAAACTATGCCGCAGCCGGTGGCACAGTGCTGGGCATTTGTGGCGGCTTCCAGCTAATGGGACAAATGCTCGCCGACCCAGAGGGTCTAGAGGGGCAAGAAGGACGCTTTAGGGGATTGAGTATCCTACCCCTGCGCACCGTCATTACTCAAAACAAGGTGGCTCGCCAGCGGTCCGTCAGCTCCAAGTTTCCCCAAGAAGGGCTGCCGGTAAATGGCTACGAGATCCATCACGGTCGGACACAGCTGGTGATGACCCCCGAAGGTGGTGAGCCCGGACCCAAGTTTCACCCCATTTTTGACGATCGCAGCCTGGGTATCGTAGATGAAACCGAGTCCCTGTGGGGCACATACCTTCACGGCATCTTTGACAATGGCCCCTGGCGCCGAGCCTGGCTCAACCGTCTACGGCAGCAGCGCGGTTTAGGCTCTCTCCCCACAGGAATTGCCAACTACCGTGAACAGCGAGATGCCATGCTCAATGATTTAGCAAATACCGTTGAGCAATACGTCAATTTGGATCCTATTCTGACCCAGCCCTAGGTGACGTGCATCCCAGAAAATATTTTCAATCACAAATCAGGGCTGCCCAAGGCTAGCTGTGGCAGAATGCGTTGACATCTACCACAAAAATTCATGGCCCCGACAGATATTGCACTGTTAGTTTTAGGTGGCCTAGCTTCAGGCCTTTTAGCCGGGCTACTGGGCATTGGTGGCGGCGTGTTAATGGTCCCCCTCCTGTTGCTCCTAGGGTTTACCATCGACCAAGCCACCGCTACCAGTCTCATGGCAATTTTAGTGACCGCCAGTACAGGCAGCTGGCAAAACTGGCACATGGGCTATCTACACCCCCGTCAGGTGTTTTGGCTAGCAGCTCCCGCCGCCCTATTCGTAATCTTGGGGACAGAAACTGGCAGTCTGATGACGGATGTCCAGCGTCAGGTCGGTTTTGGCTGCTTGCTACTGGCGAACTTGTACCTGGTGGGCATCAAAAAAAGAGCCGTCACCCAAACATCCAGCGGTCCGGCTCCGATGAATCCCATCACAGCTTACCTAGTGACCGGTGGTGCAGCAGGATTTATGGCCGGTCTATTTGGCGTTGGCGGCGGGGTGATCATGGTCCCCCTACAAATTTCACTCTTGGGCACCGGCATTAAAGACGCCGTTCGCAACAGCCTGGGAGTCATTGTTATGACCTCCCTGATCGCCTGCATTCACAACCTGATCAAGGGCGATATTGTCCCCCTAGCCGGACTGGCTATGGGCATCGGGGGCCTGGTAGGTGTACAAATTAGCACCCGATTTTTACCTAAACTCCCTGAGCAAATTATCAGCATCCTCTTTCGCAGCTTGCTCATAATTTTGGCTACCTATGTGTTTTGGCAAACCTGGGGCAGGGCCTAGGGGATAGCCCAGGTTTGCCAGAAAATCAGACGCAAAAAATTATGGAAACAGGCCTCGTAACCGCAAAAAAGGTTACGAGAACAAGCCCCGCAACCTTTTTCAAACTCTGAAATCGCCGACAGACTAAAGTGTCCAATCGGCTAGTGCCAGCAGACTAATGCCTATGTTCCAGTTTCCTTACTGTTGGTCTGAATATAGAGGATGAGCAGAAACACAGTCGGCACAAACACAAACAGAATGCTGGCTATAAACCCTAAATTATTGACTTCCATAGGACTTAGCTACTACTTATCTCAACAACAAACCATATAATTAAGTGTACCACTCCGCTTCAAATTCAAAGCAATGAACCCGGTGGCCATGAGGTTGTAATGGGCTAAGCAGCAGGATGAAAACTAAATCCTGGCTCCATATCCCTCGTCAGCTATTTTTTCTTGGGTTTGGTCACCACACTAATCGGACCATTGACTAGGGTTTGGCAGGCCAATCGGCAGTTTGCAGACCTTTTTTTCAGCCGTTTTTCCTCCACAGCCGTGCGGGGGGACAGATTCTCTGCACCTTCAGTAATTTCCACCACGCAGAGGGCACATTGTCCGTAGCCACCGCAGTTCATCATTTTGCCCGTGAGGGTGTAGATATCGATCTGGTTGTCTATTGCCTTCCTCCGCAGATTGGCGCCATCCGCTGCTGTGATCTCAACTTCTTCTTTAACAAACTTAATGGTGGGCATCGAGTGGCTCCAAAGGCAACCTCTGTAAAGGCGAGAACGTAGTAATCGGTAGAATCCTAAAAATCCAACTTGCATTGGATTATGAACTCTAGTTACACTTCTTTATACACTTTAATCTTTAATATTAAGTGTGATAGTCCGTCGGGAATCGTCTGGATTCACTACCGCAGTAGGTCGTCGATTTTTTTTCCATAGTTTGCTTTGCCCCTGGGGATTTTCTTTCGCCTCAGCATTGGAGCTGATGGTCAGATCTGGTAGCCTACTTGTATCGGTATTTTAATGTACGGCTAACATTTCCAAACTAGGAGGAGGCACGTAGTCAATGGGACTACCCTGGTACCGGGTACATACAGTCGTGGTTAACGATCCCGGACGACTGATTTCTGTTCACCTGATGCATACGGCACTGGTGGCAGGTTGGGCTGGCTCTATGGCCCTATTCGAATTAGCTACCTTTGATCCAAGCGATCCTGCTCTGAACCCCATGTGGCGTCAGGGCATGTTCGTTCTTCCTTTCATGTCCCGCATCGGTGTCACTGGTTCTTGGGGCGGTTGGAGTGTGACTGGGGAGACCGGTGTTGATCCTGGTTTCTGGTCATTTGAAGGTGTGGCGATTGCCCATATCGTGCTGTCTGGCTTGCTATTCTTAGCAGCTGTCTGGCACTGGGTTTTTTGGGACTTAGATCTATTCCGTGACCCCCGAACTGGTGAGCCCGCTTTGGACTTGCCCAAGATGTTCGGCATTCACTTGTTCTTATCTGGTTTACTGTGCTTCGGCTTCGGAGCATTTCATCTAACAGGCGTATGGGGACCTGGCATGTGGGTCTCTGACCCCTACGCCCTCACCGGGCACGTGCAACCAGTGGCTCCCGAATGGGGACCTGGAGGCTTTAACCCTTACAACGCCGGGGGCATTGTGGCTCACCACATTGCGGCTGGTATTGTCGGGATTGTGGCCGGTCTCTTCCATCTGACCGTGCGTCCACCCCAACGGCTTTACAAGGCGTTGCGGATGGGTAACATCGAGACCGTTCTGTCCAGCAGTATTGCTGCTGTATTCTTTGCGGCCTTTGTGGTTGCTGGAACCATGTGGTATGGCAACGCGACTACGCCGGTTGAGCTGTTTGGCCCAACCCGATATCAGTGGGATGGTAGTTACTATCAGCAGGAAATTGAGCGTCGGGTTCAGGCGGATATGGCCGATGGCCTAAGCCGTGGAGAAGCTTACGCGAATATTCCCGAGAAGCTTGCTTTCTATGACTATGTGGGTAACAGCCCTGCGAAGGGCGGTCTATTCCGCGTAGGTCCTATGGATAGCGGTGACGGTATTGCGACTGGTTGGTTGGGTCACCCTGTCTTTACGGACAAGGATGGCCGTGAGCTTTCCGTGCGTCGTCTGCCTAACTTCTTTGAAACATTCCCTGTGGTCTTGACCGACTCCAGCGGCGTGGTTCGGGCTGATATCCCATTCCGTCGGGCTGAATCTCAATTCAGTATTGAGCAGACTGGGGTAACGGTTTCCTTCTACGGTGGCGCGCTTGATGGTCAAACCATCAAGGATCCTGCCCTGGTTAAGCGTTACGCCCGCAAGGCACTCCTCGGTGAGCCCTTCGAGTTTGACCTGGAAGCGATGGATTCTGACGGTGTATTCCGTTCTAGTCCCCGTGGTTGGTTTACTTTTGGCCATGCGGTGTTTGCACTACTGTTCTTCTTTGGTCATATCTGGCATGGTTCCCGGACTCTATACCGCGATGTATTCGCTGGTGTAGATCCTGACATGTCTGAAGAGCAGGTCGAATGGGGCTTCTTCCAGAAAGTGGGAGACAAGACTACCCGTGCGGCAAATCGTTAAGTTCGAAGCTTAGGCTAAGGAAATGGCCCAGCGGAATACATTCGCTGGGCCATTTTTTTGGAATAATGATGACTAGTGGTCGCCATTGCCTGTGTCTATATTCAGTGGCCTTGCATGTTGATTAAGTAGGACTAAACCATGGAAAGTGTTGCTTACATTCTGATTTTCACCTGTGTGATTGGTACGCTATTTTTTGCGATCGCATTTCGTGAGCCCCCTCGGATTAAAAAGGACTAAATACCTTTAGTTGCTAAGGTCTAGGCCCCCCAGACCCAGCTAGACTAAAACGTATTTGGTCACCTCATCGATATGAATGACATAATAGAGGTACTAACTTCTTTGCATTTAGCGAAGTTAGCCTCTATTTTTGTTTTAAGCATGGTCTAATGAGCGAGGCCGGCTTAACTGATTTCGGGTTTACTTGTCTATGCAGTGTCCCTTCTGCCAGCACCCCAGCAATCGCGTCCTAGAATCTAGATCGGCAGAAGCCGGTCGGAGCATTCGTCGACGCCGGGAATGCCTCAAGTGTAATTGCCGGTTTACCACCTATGAGCGCATCGAATATGTGCCCATCACCGTGGTGAAGCGCAACGGGGATCGGGAACTCTTTAATCGATCCAAGCTTTTGAGGGGAATCATTCGAGCCTGTGAAAAAACTGGACTGGAAGCCGCTCGTCTAGACACAGTGATTGACAATATCGAAGCAGATTTGCAACAACGCTCCGCCAGGGAAATTGCCAGCGCCGACATTGGAGAGTTAGTTCTACAGCAGCTGAAGCCGTTGAGTGAAGTTGCCTATGTCCGTTTTGCCTCCGTCTATCGGCAATTCACCGGCATTCGGGATTTTGCCGACACCCTCAGCCATTTACAATCTACCGAGCGACAGGCCCCCGAAGATATAGTCGACGTCGTTCCCTACAGTACTAACGGAAACAGCCGCAGTGCTCTGACAGTATAGGTTGAGCACAAGACCGTCTAGGGGGATCAATCCGTCCCCAAAGCATCTAAGCGGACCTCACAAAACGAATGACACAACACGCAGTGACAGCGTGACTAAATTCACCTATCATAAGTAGTCTTGCGAAGGTTTTGTATTGGCCAAAGTTTGGCATGGGTCTACATGCTGGTCACGCCGATGCATCACAATTGTTAGCTTTGCAAGGCTCTAAGTTTTGAGCCTGATTCAGGTTCATATCGGTATTGAGAATGGATTAACGCCCATTTCCAAGTGCCTAACTACTTCGGAGTCTATTTAGATAAAGGGTTAACGGTAGCGCATTTGGGCGATGCCATAGCCTTTTTCTGAGCTAAGATCTGGATCAATGTAGGGGCGGCAACTAGACGCACAGCATGTCCACTCGATTATGGAGAAACCGTAGGAAACATCTAGCATGGTCAATTTTGAAACGACAAAAGCCGATATAGGTTTTACTCATGAAGACTTTGAAGCTTTATTAGATAAGTACGATTATCATTTCAATCCTGGTGACATTGTTCCAGGGACAGTTTTTAGCATCGAGCCCCGAGGCGCTCTGATTGACATTGGGGCAAAAACCGCTGCTTATTTGCCCATCCAGGAGATGTCAATCAACCGTGTCGAAGCGGCTGATGAAGTGCTTCAGTCTAATGAGACTCGTGAGTTTTTCATCTTGACGGATGAAAATGAAGATGGCCAGCTAACTCTCTCCATTCGTCGCATTGAGTACATGCGGGCATGGGAACGTGTACGTCAGCTCCAGACCGAGGATGCTACAGTGCGTTCTGATGTCTTTGCCACCAACCGGGGTGGTGCCCTCGTGAGAATTGAAGGTCTACGCGGCTTTATTCCTGGGTCCCACATCAGTACTCGGAAACCCAAAGAAGACCTAGTGGGCGAAGACCTGCCCCTTAAGTTCCTAGAGGTGGATGAAGAACGCAATCGTCTTGTGCTAAGTCATCGTCGCGCCCTGGTTGAGCGCAAGATGAACGGCCTACAGGTAGGCGAAGTGGTTATTGGTGCGGTACGGGGTCTTAAGCCCTACGGTGCCTTTATCGATATCGGTGGCGTCAGCGGTTTACTCCACATCTCTGAAATCTCCCACGACCACATTGATACCCCCAATACGGTGCTCAATGTTAACGACGAGATCAAGGTGATGATTATTGACCTAGATGCAGAGCGCGGTCGGATTTCCCTATCCACCAAGCAGCTTGAACCCGAGCCAGGGGACATGGTCAAAAATCCTGAGATTGTGTTTGAGAAAGCCGAGGAAATGGCTGAACGCTATCGCCAGCAACTGCTCAAAGCGGCTGAGGCTGAAGCCGCAGCGGCATTGGGTGATCTGGAGGACATTAGTGCCACAGACGATGACATTTATACCGATGAAGAAGATCCGGCCTTGGCTGTTGCTGAATAGCTGACAGCTCAAGGTAGTTCTTCAATCTTGAATTAGGTGTTTGAAAAAATGTGGGGCATTAGCTCCACATTT
This sequence comes from Leptothoe sp. PORK10 BA2, assembly GCF_034932105.1. NCBI lineage: Bacteria > Bacillati > Cyanobacteriota > Cyanophyceae > Nodosilineales > Cymatolegaceae > Leptothoe > Leptothoe sp. PORK10 BA2. The sequence continues at coordinate 26,024 of NZ_JAYGIG010000030.1, forward strand.
TTTTATGGGCGATGGGAGCTAGGTCGGTGGTCACTGTTTTCTGCAATGGACAGCTGTTTACAGATATCCATGCTGTTTTTTTGGACAAAGATGGCACCTTAGCGAATGTTGCCGCCTACCTTAGCCAGCTGGGACACACCCAAGCTGAGCTGATGGAGCGACAGCTGCCTGGGTCCCAGGATTGGGTGCTCAGGGCCTTGGGGTTTTGCCATGGTGGGCTATCGCCCTCTGGACTGTTGGCGGTGGGCAGTCGGCAAGAAACCATCGTGGGGATAGCCGCTGCTGCCGCCATGGTGGGCTGTCCGTGGGTGGAAGCCATGGACCTGGCCAGGACAACCCTAGGGGCGGCGGATCAACAGCATTCTCCTAAAGCGGCTTATACCCCCCTTTTGTCTGGGGCCTTAGAGTTCCTAGGGCGGCTCAGACAGGCTGGACTCAAGATCGTCATGGTGTCGGCGGATGGGCAGGAGAATCTGGAAAAGTTTGTGCAGCACTATGGTTTGGCAACCTATTTTGATCATCTGCAGGGGGTGAGTTGCCAGCATCCGGCCAAAACATCGAGGAACTTTCTGCCCGCAGCTTGCCAGGCCATCGACTGTGAACCGCACCAAGGTTTAGTGATTGGCGATGCGGCCAGTGACTGGCAGATGGCCCAATCAACCCGTGGATTTATTGGCTATTTGGGGGGATGGCAATCCCCATTGTCAAAAACAGATATCTTAGGCCCGGCTGGAGCAGCCCAGGCTGGGAGCCAGGGCGATCTATCCTTAGCCCGGAGTTTTGCGACGGACTTTAGTCAGATCAGGCTCGGTTAGGGGGTATAACCTTACGCCCACAGCTCACATGCACCTATAAAAAAATAGAGGTAGCCAGACACCACCCCTAAATTCAACCTTAGATCTGCACCTGAGTGCGTTTAAGTAAGCTCCATTGTGTTCGGTCTGTCTGAAGAATTCAAGTGACACCCTGTCAAAGTTAATCGAGTTATGAACCCAGGGACCTAACCTGACCTGGGGCGTTACCATGAAGAGCAAAGCTACCGATTAGAGATTAGCTGATGTCGCCATTTCCCATCCATCGCCCTACCAGACTTTCCCTGGGACCATTAGAGGCTGAGATTTTAAATATTTTGTGGGATGTGGGCACCACATCAGCCACGGTAATTCACAATCAAATTTTGGCGGATATTGATCGTGATTTGACCTATTCCTCGGTGGCGACGGTACTTAGACGGTTGGAAACAAAGGGTTGGATTGCTAAACGACGGGTGGGCCGGGCCTATCATTGGCAGCCCTTACTGTCGGCGGATGGGGCTAAAATCCTTCAGTCCCATGAACATCTGCAACAGTTTTTGGCAGCGAGCAATCCCGACATTGTGGCCGCATTTGCCGATACCCTTGACCAGGATAGTCTGGCTCAACTGGAGGCGATTACCAAACGCATCCAGGCGGCACGTCGTGCCCAGGCAAACCAGAAAAAAATTCAGGCACAGGGACCAGAGAAAGGGCAGGGGAAACAGCCATGATGCATGTGAGTTTAATGGTGGTTGCGATCGCAACCGCCATCCTATTAAGACTGGTCCTCACCCATAAGTGTCTGCAACAGGCCCACGGGCTAGCGGTCTTATCACTACTAGTGGTGTCACCGCTCCTGCTCCTGACCACAGCAGTGGCCATTATTATCATGGGTCCCCATGGCCAAATGGTCAGCCCCGTGGAAGGCTGGGTCAGCTACAACACCGCCTGGCTTTTTGTGATCACCAGTGGGGGGCTACTCGTCCACCTAGGGTGGCAGGCGTACCAAAGCATGGCCCAAATCAAACAATATCCCCAGCAGCAGCTGAGCCATGGCACCATCGTCCGCATGATGGATGCAGACACCGCCTTTAGCGCCCAAATTGGGCTTTGGGCCCCGGAGTTGGTCATCAGTCAGGGTCTACTGGACACCCTAGACCAGGAACATCTGGCCGCAGTCATCGCCCATGAACAAGCCCACTACTACTACCGAGATACCTTTTGGTTCTTCTGGTTGGGTTGGCTGCGACGGCTCAGCCTATGGCTACCCTATACCGACGAACTATGGCAGGAACTATTGCTCCTGCGGGAAATTCGAGCCGACAACTGGGCCACTCGCTCGGTAGACCGGCTCACCCTGGCCGAATCCTTGGTCCAGGTGATTGCCGCCCCCCTAGCCCCCGTTGCATTGGCGAACTTTAGCTGTACGGCCCCCAGCAGTCGATTGAGTCGGCGCATTGACGCCCTACTGGCGGAGGAACATGACCCAGACCATGACTATGGATTTCAGCCCCGATGGTCATTAACGACCACCGGATGTATGGTCGGTTTGGGATTGGGACTATTTCCCCTCTGTTCGATTCCCTTTCATTATTAATCCAGTCTGGTTAGTCCAGCCGCTTTAGCCAGCCGCCTGAGGTCTAAAACGGCACATCAGGTCCTGGCTCCGCAGAAGGCTGATTAGACGGCTGGCCCGATTGAGTCGTAGCCTCAGCCTCATCAGTCGGGTCATCGTCTAGGTTAACTATCTGACCGCTAAAGAACTGGGCAAAGCTTTTAACACTGCGTTCCAGGTCGCTTTCTGATTGCCAGCTGGCCGGGGTATTTGTTGCATCTTGCCCCTGGGGGGAGACGATAGCAGGAGTCACCGGGGCCGCAAGTGGGACAGGGCTCACCGAGGCAGCGGGCGGGGCCGGTGGATTCTGGGCCGCAGGACGACTATTTCCTAGTACCGCCTGGGCGGGAGCGGAGGCAGGAGAGGTTTTTTCCTGAGGTGTGGGCAGTCGAGCGGGGGGCGGGATACTGGCTTTAGGTTGTGGTTGGGCGGTCGAGAATTGGGCCACTGGAGGCGGGGCTGCTGTCGCATCAGATGGGGCTACCACCATGGAAACCTGGAGCTTGTAGCCAAAGACTTTTTCAAGCGCTATTTCTACGTTACGCAAGCGGTCCTCAGCCATGCGCATCAGCTTGTCATTGGTAATGCCCACCCGCGCTTCTACCCCGTCACAGGACAGTAAATGGCCGTGTTGTCGCATTAGGACCTGGGTGCCCATGGGGGTAAGCTGGGCGACTATTTTGGCCCAAATGTCACTGAGGCTTCCCATGGCAGGGGCTGCTGCCGTTTTTGTTGATGGTGAGGCAGGAGAGGCCGCGTTTGGCTCATCCTCGGGATCAATCTGCGGGGCGGGGAAAACCGTAGGCTGCACGGTCGATTGATCGACACCGGGCGAGACGGGCGCTGGTGCTACAGGCGCGGGTTTGTCGGCAATGGGTGAGACTGGTGCTGACGGGGCGGGCGCTGATGGGATGGGCGCTGGTTGCTCGGCAAGGGGCGAGACAGGCGCTGGAACTGCAGAGGTGAGTGAGTTGACCTGGGGCGTGACCGATGGCGGAGATGATGAGGGAGGTCGTGATGGGGACTGAACCGGTAAATGTTTAGCTGCTGGTGCAGTCACCGCTGGGACAGATACCGCAGTAACCAATTGCCCCTGGGCCGATGGCAGCAAACCCATGAGGGTAATCTCCAACCACAGTCTGGGCTGGGTCGTGTTTTTGACCTGCACCTCCGCTGTGCGTAAATGTTGCTGGCTGGCCAGTAATAGGGTTAGGGGTAACCCCTGGGCAAAGGGAACCATTTCCGCCCAAATCGTTGGAGTAATGGCGACCAGGTCGCGGCGCTCACCGGCGGTCTTGGCAATTAATAAATCGCGATAAAACGCGACTAAACTCTGGAGCACCATCAGGGGTTCTCGCCCCCGGTCCATGAGCTGGCGAGCCAAAATCAGTACCTGGGAACCGTCATCTGCTCCCACTGCCTGAACTAGGGTCAGGAGATCTCGCTCCGGCACGGCCCCGACCAAATCCCAAACCGCTTCAATGGTAATTTCTCCATCCAGCAGCCCCAGCTGATCGAGCAAACTTTCGGCATCCCGCAGTCCCCCTTGGGAAAGCTGAGCCACTAGCTGCAGGGCATCGGGGGTAATGGCAATGGATTCTTGCTGGGCAATGTAGGTTAAATGCTGCACCATTGCATCCAGGGGAATGCGACGAAAGTCAAACCGCTGGCAGCGGGAAATAATGGTGGGCAGCACCCGCTGGGGATCGGTGGTGGCGAGGACAAACACTACCTGGGGCGGGGGCTCTTCGAGGGTTTTGAGCAGGGCGTTAAACGCAGCCGTGCTCAACATGTGGACCTCGTCCAACACATAGAGTTTGTGGCGGCATTGCACTGGGGCAAACTGAGCCCGTTCGATCAGCTCCCGAATGTTATCCACACCGGTATTACTGGCGGCATCAATTTCGACAATGTCGAGGGAAGCTCCCACGGTAATTTCGCGGCACACCTGACAGGTACCACAGGGTTCAGGGGTGGGGACGGGGCTGTTTAAACAGTTGAGGGATTTGGCTAAAATCCGAGCGCTGGATGTTTTGCCAGTGCCCCTGGGACCGCAGAAGAGATAGGCCGGGGCAATGCGGTTTTGCTGTAGGGCGTTGGATAGGGTGGTTGCGATCGCACCCTGACCCACCAGCTGACCAAAGGTTTGGGGACGATACTTGTGATGGAGTGGTTCGTAGGCCATAGATCCCATGTCCTACTTAACAAGAGGCAAACTAACAAGTAGCAAATAAACAAGAGGCAAACTAACAGCCATAAAAAAGGCCATGCCTTAAATAAAGAGCGGGCATGTCAATTTCAATTATAAAAGCTTCAGCGAACATAAAAGCCTCAGCGACTGTCAGCCCATCGCCACGGTGTCTTTTGCCATCCATGCACCTTGCCACCAGGTTAGCCAGTGAGGCCGACGACTGAGACGCTTGCACAGGCGCACCTCATTGCCTTTAGAGGACCAATGCACCTGATCAAAAATCTGATACAAAATAAACAGACCACGACCGCAGTCCCCCGTCGTTTCCACACCATCCCCGTCAGGGCAATCATGGCATTCCTCGGGGATGTCAAACCCGCTGCCCTGGTCAGTAATAATCCACCAATAGCTGCCGTCCACCTTGGCATACTGCACAGACACGTGCTTGGTGGGATCTAAACTATTACCGTGCTTGGCCGCATTGACCAGCGCTTCTTGCAAACCTAAACGTAACTCATCGCGCATCTGTAGCGGAGCACGCTCCAGCAACGTCTCAATCACCGGATACAAATATAGAGTCGAGGCAAAACTTAATTTGTCCCACTTTACACCCGTGGGTGATGTCATTACACTCATCATGCAGTCAATCCCCAACATTGAACCTACTTCTGTAAATGGCAGGTCCATATATCAACAAAAACCGTAGTCTTGCGATCAAACTAAGCTAGTCAAACAAATTAAGCTAGTTAAACTTTAGAAATAGATTCTTTTTAATCGGTGAATGTAATATGTGCGACAAGGAATTAATCATTCTTCCTTTCTTCTAATATATCAGATCTGCAATAAGTCGCGCGAAAAAACAGGAAAAACCCTGGAACAAACCACCAGATCTATGTTTTTTTAGACTAAAAAAATATATTTTTCATCCTGTTGTCCCTTTAAATTCATCCTCTAGAACACTTAGACTGAGCCGCGGGAATCGGTGATGAATGTTGGTTTTATGACTTTCAACGTCCTAAGAAATGAAAGAGAATAAATAGCCTAAAGTGTGAACGAAGACAGGAGAGTTAGTCATACGTAGGATAACTTTCGCACCCGAGAGAATTTCATCCCCTGGGAAACCGACTACGGTTCAGGATTAGGCCGATTTGAATGCCTAGGCAGGCTTAAAAAGTGGATTTTCCGATAGTTGATTTGATACCATGGACGGGCCGTTTAAGACTCAGTAATTTCAACTAACCCTTTTTCAATCAAATTAAATAACCGGTAAAAATAAGCTGGATATGTACTCACTTGCGAATATCTTCATCGTCAAGTTTTTCTGTAAGAAACACTACAGTTCTAGATTATTTAGCAGCAGGTTCCTAACCATGGCCAATGATAATGGCAAGGGTCATGGCAAATGGTAACGAGCTGTTTCAGCCACGATCTCTGATTTATCTTGGGCCAACAGGGTCAGAGTGGGGAGCACCTCATCGGCTTGGGGCGTTTGTATATAGTTGCCCAGAGCTTGGGCCAGGCGATGGCGCACCTGCCAGTCGTCATCCTGTTCAAAGGCAAGGAGCAAGGGGATACCTCGAGGATCTTTCAGCTCGCCTAGAGCACCGATGGCGGTTAAGGCCACCAAATTATTCTCAGACTGTAGAGCCTGTTGTAAGAGCTCAAACCCACGACTCACACCGAGTTCACCCAAACAGGCAACAATGCTCATCTGGACAATCCATTCTGAGGTGTTGTTATAGGCATTGACTAAATCATCGTAGGCCTCCACCAGCTTTAATGCCCCAATCGAATCCGCTGCCGCCGCTTTCACATCGGCTTCCGAATCGTGGTAAAGCGCTCCCCTTAAGACGGTGAGAGCCGTGTCTTGATCTTGGGTGCCGAGGGTGGAAAACTGACTAATCGCGGCGTAGCGTACCCTGGAACTGGGGTCGTCGATCACAGTTTGAATGAGTTCAAAAGCAACCGCTGGATCAATCTCCCGTAATAGGTTCACAGCTCGCAATCGCTGCCCCAAGTCTTCTGATGCGAGCTGCTGCTTAATCTGATCGGGGGCGATGACCATGGTTTGATTATTTTGTATTGAGATAGGAGCAGGCAGGAAGTTAGGAATACTGCTGGGCGAGTTCACGTACAATGTCGCCACGGGTCAGAATACCGATCACGTGTCTGTCGTCATCCACCACCAGCAATCGACGAATTTGCTTATCATGCATCAGATGGGCCGCTCGCTGCAAATCGTCGTCAGCTTTCACCAAAGTCACCTTACGGGACATGACATCGAGGACGGTTTGCCCCAGGGCCTTGTGTAGTTCTTGACTGTAGCGGGCCGGATTGGTGAGGTACACGACGCTATCGAGCAGCATGACGTAGGCCGGTAACGACGCTCCACTCACCTGCCACATTAGATCGGTTTCAGAAATTTCCCCCACTGCCTCACCCTGGTCATCCACCACGGGCAACCCGCTAATGTGATGGGTGACCAGCAGCTGCACTGCATCCTTGAGGGGCATATCGGGTGTCGCCGTCAGGGGGGGCGATGTCATTATCTCTCCAACGGTTTTAGTGGCCGTTGTCGTTAAGACTGTTTTGTTAGCCATAGGTGCCAAAGGGTAGGGACTGCCGCTATAGGGCAATGTAATGGGGCAAGATCATGAAATAGGGGCTGTTACCTCCATTGTAGAAACGCTTGCTGAAGAAAACATGACTGGTTTAAAGGTTGTTACATGGAAATCGTTACATAGGGTCGTTACATAGGGATATATAGCGACAATAAAATAAATAATCAGGCTTTAGCTTAGAGTGGGCTTGGTACTAGCCCAGCTGTTTTATTGTTTTGCTGGAGATTGTTGCGGCGTTGGGGTTGGAATGGGTGATGGATTGGGGGAGGATGAGATCGCATCAACATCGTCGCCCTCGGGAAATGATGGCGGGTGGGCCGTACCCACCCGCCATCAAGACCTTACTTTCATTTAATGTTTCAAAAACGCCACTAATTCTTCTAGCTTGTCCCAAGCAGCACCGCTGTCGAGAATCTCTTTGGCCTGAATTACCCCGTAGGACAACGCCTGCTCAAAGGTATCCCCAATGACGGCACCGCCCACCTGCAACGCCAATGCTGCATTCAGAGCCACAGCATCAGTCTGGGCTTGAGTGCCATTACCCTGCAACACATTGCGCAGAATAGTCATATTTTCCTCCAGATCCCCACCCCGCAGGGCAGAAACATCAGCCTGGACCAACCCCAGGCTGATGGGATCGATCACCTTAGGAGACACATGACCATTGGCCAGCACCGCCAAGTCCGTTTCAGCCCCTAGACCAGCCTCATCCAAACCTTCCCGCCCGTGGAGCACAATGGCCTGACCCATGCCCAACTGGTTCAGGGCTTCGGCCATGGTTTCAATCACCGATGAGTCAAATACACCAATAATTTGGCCCGTGGGTCGTAGGGGGTTCACCAATGGCCCCAGCAAATTAAACACCGTGCGAATTTTCAACGCGCCGCGAATGGGGGCCACCGCCTTCATCGCTGGGTGCCAACCCCGAGCAAACAGGAAGGTGACACCGACTTCCTGCACCGCCGCCTTAGCCTTTTCCGGCGAAGCATTCAGGTCTACGCCCAGGCCCTCCAACACATCCGCCGAACCCACCTTACTCGAAGCCGACCGGTTACCATGCTTCACCACCGGAATACCTGCTGCTGCTGCCACAAACGTAACCGCAGTGGAAATATTGAAGGTGGACGCGCCATCACCGCCGGTGCCGCAGGTATCGATACGGGGCGTTGGCAACGAGTCATCGGCCTCCATGCCCCCCAGGGACTGCCCCTGTAGAACTCGGGCCATACCAGCTAACTCATCCGCTGAAAAGCCTTTGGCCTGCAGGGCAGCCAGGATGGCCCCAGTCATAATCGGATCGATGGATTCGTTCAACCAGCCTTGCATGAGCAGTTCTGCCTGATCGACCGAAAGGGATTGCTTATCAATAAGCTGCTGTAGCAGGCTGGACCAGTTGGTTGTCATTGCAGTGGAGCATTGAGACTTCAGTCAATCACGCTACTACAAGACGGAAATCAAACGGTGATGGTGTAGGGCAAATTTAAGAAAGTGAACTAAACGACTCCCTGATTAAGCGTCCTGATCGGGCTCGAAAGAGCCCAGCTAACTCCAAGGAAAACGGCTTCGCGTTAGGCTTGCCCATGCCCTGGGGCTATACGACTCCGCTTAGGAGGGTAATCTATCCTGGGGCCAGATCCGGCTTTTGTCGTACATGGGCTCGGGTCCTGCCCCCCATGATAATTGCGTTGATTCCATTCACCAGAATGAACAGTCACCAAAAATGTTCGACAATACGCTCAAAGGAACTATCGGGTATAAATTTAAGCCGGGAAATCCTGGCTGGGTGGGGAGTCAGGGGTCAGAAGACAGAAGCCGGTAAAGCACTGAATTCTGCCCCCTGTAGAGCTTGCTCTTCTCAAAGAGCATTCTAAATCCTGTCCATGGGAAAACATCCCGCTTTAAGTTGGTCTCCGAACTATCCATAACCTTAAATGAGTCAAATTATGGATTACTTCAAATCAGAATGAATGACTTCCCCCAGAGGGAGTTAACTCTCTACCAGTTACTGGACACATTTATAGGAAAGGCATTGAGGGCACCGAAGTTGTGTTGTCCGAGTTGGCTGATGGTGGCCATGAGCCAACATTCAGCCAGGGTTCGACGGTTACTTGCCTCCCGCAACATCAATAAATGTACCTGTTGTATAAGAGGCTTGATCTGAGAGTAACCATAAAATCGCATGGGCAACTTCCCTGGCTTGTCCTCCCCGCTTCATTGGCAGAAGGTCTTTAAAACGTTCAACGCGATTGGGTTCACCGCCACTCGTGTGGATATCGGTGTAGATAAAACCAGGCCGGACCGCATTCACTCTAATGCCTTCGTCAGCAATCTCTTTAGATAGCCCAATTGTCATGGCGTCGATCGCTCCTTTGGATGCGGCATAGTCCACATACTCGCCAGGTGCCCCCAACCGCGATGCCACTGAGGAGACATTAACAATTGCTCCGCCGGTTCCTCCTTGTTTGGTGGACATTCGTTTAATGGCTTCCCTGGAACAGAAGAAACTGCCAAAAACATTCGCTGCAAAAATACGGTTCAGACGATCTGCATCCATCTGCTCCACTCGCATTTGTTGTTCCAGAATACCCGCATTGTTCACTAGGGTTGTGACCTGGCCTAGTTGGTTGTCTACGACTTCAAAAAGATGATTGACAGCGGTTTCTGAGGCTACATCAGCCGCAACAGCGATCGCGTCGGTGCCCATCGCTTTAATCCTATGGACAATGTTCTCTGCAGCAGCTTGATTATGCAGATAATTTACACATACTGCATACCCTTGCTCGGCAGCAAGCAAAGCAGTTGCGGCTCCAATGCCACGACTGCCACCGGTCACGATCAAGACTTTTTCCATTTTCTGTCATTTGCCCCATACTTTCGCTCAATATACAGGGCAAATAATCCGTTATTTTCTCCATCAGGGCAACGAGACAACGATCCTATTTTGCTATGGAGTTTGCATCACCTGTGATAACGTATCCCGCCGTTCCGGTGCAAGCGCTTTATGGGGGGACCTGCTCAACAAGCATCTATCCCCCCATAAGGACCTATTCTTCTGTATAAGGCAATGAGGAGTGGTGCAAAACTATCCGCAGCTTACCACTGTCGTCCTTCAAGAACTCCCAAGTTTTGTCCACTGTCGTGGTCTTGCCATCTTTATCGGTAAGCATCACGTTGCCCATCGTAGTCGCTGTATTCCCGGAAATGAAGATCGCGGCATTTTTTATTTCTACTGTTCGCCAGCCCATCAACGCAAAACCCTTATCCATTGGGAAATCCGGATCACCCCCGACAAAGTAAGACAAAGCACCTGCTCGGGTGGTGCGAAACGTATGAGGAGCCACCGTGAGTGTTGGCTTGAAAAGGACAGTGCCGAATTGGTATCCGTAGGCTTCGTCAATTACTTTTTCAGCCAACGCTTTGGCCGTCTCAATGCCATCTTTTTCATATGTTGTGGAAATAGCCACCAATGCTTCGCCCCAAGCCCTTTGCGCATCCAATACCTCGTTTTCCACGATCGCTTTATTGACAATCGTGGTATTTAGACTTGAAGGTGCTGCTACTTTGCCACCAGTGTCGGCAAAGGATGTCGCGACAACAATGAAAGACCCAGAGATAATTGTAGCCGCAGCAAATAGTGCTGAAACGCTAGGTTTTAAGGACTTCATAACTAAATACTTCATAACTAAATGCAGAAATTGTTACTTGCGTATTGTCTCACGAATTTAAGATCTATTCTGGACAATGACAAGTTTCTGTTTTGCTTCTGCCCCGTTCTCAAGCGGCTAAATCAGGTGGGTCAAGGGTTTTAGACATCTCAGTTTTATTAGCCAGTAATTTAGTCAAAAGTAGAGTGGGTCTACT
>NZ_JAYGIG010000031.1:0-35039 GCF_034932105.1 Leptothoe sp. PORK10 BA2
TATCGAAAAGTAGACCCACTCTACTTTTGACTAAATTACTGGCTAATAAAACTGAGATGTCTAAAACCCTTGACCCACCTGATTTAGCCGCTTGAGAACGGGGCAGAAGCAAAACAGAAACTTGTCACTGTCCAGAAAGTAATAAGTCTCAGCTGTTTACGGGTGGCCCTGGGAACGGTCTTGGGAACTCAGCAGAATGATGGGCAAACTTTCCCGAGAATCCTGTCCGTTCTGGGTGATTTGAACATTGGGTACTGACAACTTGAAAACCGTCTGCATCGGATTTCCTAAAACAGTCTCACGACCAATCCCACCATCCAATGCCATGGTCGAGTTAAGAGTTGCGATCGCCAAGGTCATAGCAATAGCAGTAATACCTCGGTGGATAGTCTCTCTGAGTTTCTTGCTTCTCTGCATGGTACCGGCTCTGTACTTATCTCAAACTACTCAATTCCATGGATAAACCCTGAAGATTTCCACAGATCTTGCAGATACTTAAGTAAACTTTGCCTTTTACAGCTCTAGTGTGAGCACCATCACCCGTAATTCATATAACTATCACCGGTCTGAGCCGAATTAGACCGATGGGTTTCCCATGATGACCCACCTCAAAATCGAAGGTAATGCAACAACGCCGTAATCATTTGGGGCGTTAGCCGTAGCCGACGCTTGAGATCGAGCCAGTCTTTATAGGGACCAAATCTTTGACGGTCGTAAACCAAACGCTCTGCTAACGCCGGTTCAACCGCAGGAATTGTCGCCAACTCCTCCGCACTCACCCGATTCACATTCAGTTGCCTAGGAGTCACCCCACTGTCGGGATCATAATAATAAAATTGGACGATTTCTCCCAGTCCCTGCAGGTAACCTAAACCAATCCCCGTAGCCGCCGCCACATCATCCCAACAGGTAAGGGGAGTACCCGACCGACCGAGTTCCACCAAGGTCCTCGCCTGGTGAATCGAAATACCCGGTAGCCGCAGCCAGTCATCAATAGTGGCTCGATTAGCATCAATGCGGACCCCAAACTTCACCCCCAGCCTAACTTCCTCAACTGAGCGAAATCGGTAGTAGCTATCCTCCACCAGTCTCTGCTTCAGCGGATTTAAACCTCTTTCAAGGGCCTCTAAACTGCGTAGCGCCTGCCTCACCACAAACCGCCGTAATGATTCCCCACTGCTGGCCATTGATCCTTTTCTATTCACCCCTGACTCCTGACTCCTGACCCCTGACTCCTGACTCCTATCCACTTACCGCATTATCCAAAAAACTAATCCATATCCCCTAGGGATGCCATCATCCCCAAAAACTAGTTTTTGACTAGATCCCTCAGGGCCCCCATCTCAAAAACCTAGTCTTTGACCGTATTTCTCAGGGCCCCCATCCCAAAAACCTAATCTTTGACCGTATTTCTCAGGGACCTTATCACTAAGGCATTTGCTCTAACAACTGACGTCGTTTTTGTTCAAACTCATGCTCAGAAAGCAAACCTTCCTGCCGTAGCTGTTCAATTTCCCGCAGACCGCTAGCCACCGCATCAACGGTTTCACCCAGGTTAGGGCCAGTCAAGGTTTCTGGGGTAAAGAGTGGAGGGAACGGTGTCATCCACGATGTCGTCAACGGTTTTGATGACAAGGCACCGATGTTTGCCCCCAGGTTTTTGATCAGGGGGCCACCCAGGTACCACATACCTTCTGCCGCACAGGCTATGCGCGGCAATGGGGTAACCCCTAAGAGGACATAAACCAGTCCCCAGCCATACTGGCCGGCATAAAATTTATGGATGCCAGCTAGCGGTATCGGTGTAGGCTGGAATGCGCCTAAAAATGCTAAGGCAGCTTTAACGATGATATTTCTTTCAAGATTAGTCCGGGGAACATCCATCAGTGGCGCTAGGATTTGAGCATGGGGTCCATCATATCCAAATCTATTAATTAATCCGTAATACAGCCAATGTCCAGGGCTTCACTGAAACAGTTAGGAAACAGTTAGAATCAGAGTGATGCCTTGTCGAATGTTCAAAGTTCCAGCAGTTACCCTTCCCCAATATAAGTTTTCCCGTCTACAATCGCCGGAATCTACCCTTGTTAAATTGTTTATGAATGGTGTTTGAACCAATTCTGAGCTAACCCTTGCATGACCAACGCCAACCCATTTCAAGATGAATGGATCACAGCTGCAGAAAAAGATCCTTACGCTGCATTGGGTCTTTCTCTAAATGCTGAAGATCGTCGTATTCTGAAGCGCTATCACCAGATTGCCAAGCTTCTTCATCCTGACGTACAAATTGGTAGCAATGCTCTGATTAGCGAAGCCTCCGAACAGCTGATTGCCAGGGTGATCAACCCCTCCTATCAACGACTCAAACAGGAGAAAAGCCGATCTGAATCGTTGGCAAATATGCGATTTCGCGTCAGGCAATTGGACCGCCAGGGCAAGCTCAAACCGTCTTTTGAAAGTGCCCAGCAGCTGTTGCGCATTCCAGAAGCTGAAGTTGAGGTCTTTTATGAAAATACGGTTAACCAGCTGATTGCGAAGCAATTTGACTCAACAGAGGAGTTTGCTGCGGTTTTATCGGGGCTTAGCCAGCTGAATCTGGCGTTTCTACACCGTAAAATCAGCCAACCCATTCGGCCCAAACGCACTGGTTTGGTAGCGGTTGATCCTGCTGTCAAAGCAACAGCCACAACAACTCCCCCCGAAGCCGCCAACCCGGAACCCCCAGTAATCAACTATGCCGAAAAATACGGCATTCGGGCCCGCACCTATCTGAACCAGGGGAACTACGATTTAGCCATTAAAGAACTGCGGGAAGCGCTGAAAATTGCCCCCAATGGCATAGAACTCCATTCCATGTTGGGGCAGGCCTATTTGATGAAAAAGTCCTATGGCGTGGCCCGCGTTCACCTCAAACGAGTATTGGAACTAAATCCCAATCATTCTGTAGCCCTTAAGTACAGTCAGGTGCTAGAAACGCGAATTGCTGAGAAACGGAAGGCGGCTACACCAGTAGCTCCACCTGCTGAGCCAAAACCATCATCGGAACGATCTTGGTTGCAACGGCTATTACGCCGCTAGCCAGGTAGGGATATCTCGTCTTTTCGTATACTGAAGGGAAGTTTTAATCTATAAAGAGTAACCGGTCTAGCCGCTGACTGATAGCGCATAGCCAACGAAATTATGTCCCAGGAGTATGAGCATGAGCTTTTTTGATTCAGAGATCGTTCAACAAGAAGCCACGAGTCTCTTTCAGGATTACCAAAACCTCATGCAGTTGGGGAGTAACTACGGTAAGTTTGATCGCGATGGCAAAAAGCTCTATATAGAGCAGATGGAAGGCATCATGGATCGATATCGTGTGTTCATGAAACGATTCGAACTATCCGAAGATTTTACTGCGCAGCTCACCATGGAGCAGCTTAAAACCCACCTGGGCCAATTTGGTATGACGCCCCAGAAAATGTTTGAGCAAATGCAGATAACCCTCGAGCGCATGAAAGCCGAAATTAAAGAATAGGGTGGGGCAACACCCAATATTCAGACAGGAATCCGGGGACACCCATTGCCCACCCTACGGCCGAATAAACTCCGATGGCCGACGGAAATTTTGCACCGGCTCATCACGCAACGCTTGGATCATATAATCCCGCCAAATGGGAGCCGCATAGCTTCCCCCTGTTGCATTCCGACCCATAGGGCTATAGTCGTCATTGCCCACCCACACAGCAACCGATAGCTGGGGCACGTAACCCACAAACCAGACATCGCGCTGGGAGTCGGTGGTGCCCGTTTTACCCGCCGCCGGTCGACCAATGCGGGCATTGGTCGCCGTTCCTCGCTCAAGTACTCCCTGCAATACATCGGTCAGGGCCGCCGTTGCCCAAGGATCCAGCACCAGCTGGGGCTTAGGCGTATTGTCCAGCAGCACATTGCCATCGCTGTCGGTGACCTGGGCAATTAGGGTAGGGTCAGAGTGCCAGCCATTGTTGGCAAAGGTGGCATAGGCTCCGGCCATTTCCATTGGGGTGAGGTCCACGGAGCCCAGGGGTAGAGAAATGACCGGGTCCATGGGGCTTTCGATACCCAGGGTGCGGGCTACATCAATCACCCGAGAAATGCCCACGGACTGACCCAGCTTCACCGCCGGAATATTGAGGGAAAGTTCCAACGCTCGTCGGATGGGCATGCTGCCCATGAAGGAACCGCCGTAGTTTTTGGGGGAGTAGTAGCCGGACCCATCCGGATAGGTGACCGGTGTGTCGCTCACAATACTGTCGGGGGTATACCGACCCGAGGCAAACGCCGCATAGTATACAAAAGGTTTAAACGATGATCCCGGCTGACGTTGGGCCTGCACAGCTCGGTTAAACTGGCTGCTTTCGTGGTCTATGCCACCGACAATGGCCTTTACAAAGTGGGTGCGGGGGTCAATGGCGACTAGGGCAATTTGGTCGGCCACCGCACCACTGCCAAACTGATTGACATAGGCCGATTTGACCGTCTGTTTGGCCAAATTTTGCAGTTTAATATCAATGGTGGTCTGCACCCGCATTCCCCCCTTGACCACCGCTTCCTGGCCAAACTGTTCTTGGAGTTCTTGGACGACGGCCTCGGTGACGTAGGGGGCCTCACTAGAGTTAAAGGAGGTGATTTTGCCTAGGCGTAAAGGTTGCTTTTTGGCCGCATCGGCTTCGGCTGGCGTAATCCAGCGCAATTTACTCATGCGATCTAGGACCAAAGCCTGCTCTCGCTTAGCTCCCTGGTAGTCAACAAAGGGGCTATAGCTTTCTGGGGCTTTAATTAACCCCGCCATCAGCGATGCTTCCGCCAGGTCTAAATCCTTGGAGGACTTATTAAAGTAGCTCTGGGCCGCAGTTTCGGCACCATAGGTGTTGTGGCCCCAGTACACCTGGTTGAGATACATTTCGAGGATTTCGTTTTTCTCGAAAATCTGTTCCAATCGCAGGGACAGAACCACTTCAGCCATCTTCCGACTGATCGCCTGCTGGGGTGATAAAAATAGGTTCTTAATCAGCTGCATGGTGATGGTGGACCCCCCCTGGGTAGTCCCCCCCGCTTGCATATTGGCTAAAAAGGCTCGGCCAATACCCACCGGATTAATCCCGCTGTGGGTATAGAAATTACTGTCCTCAACGGCCAGTACCGCTCGCTTGAGGTGGGGAGAGATTTCATTGAGATCGACAACTTCTCGATTGGCCTCATCGTGCAGACTGTCTAGAAGGGTGCCATCCATGTCGTAGACATAGCTGGTTTCGGTGGGAATGTAGTTTCGTAGCGATCGCACATCTGGCAAATTACGAAAACTAATGGCCAGGCCCACCAGCCCGCCTGCCGCCACCGCGCTACAGAGCATTGTCGCCGTCAATAGGGTGGCCCCACTGATCTGGAGCACATCTTGGATGTGCTTAATCAGTTTGGGTTCACCGGCGAACTGTAGAGGAACTCGAGTTTGACGGATAGTATTAAATGCCACAGATACGCTACATCCTTACGGAAATATACGGCAGGCCATAAATTATAAGGGTCATGGCCGTTAAAAGATGCAAAATCACATCCAAATTGAAATATTTAAGTTTTCTCTACGAAAAAACGATATGACTGGATATGAACACCCGTTTAAGAGAGTGATTAAGACTACCCGGGATGGTGCTAAAAATGGTCATCATTCCAGCCCCTCCTGAGAAATGTTTCAGCGGATCCATCGGACCAGTAGAATGATTTGCGGCAAGCCTATGGACTATTGACGAACCTATGATCTAAAACAGCTTGGTTGAATAGGTTGTTCTAGCCCTGGATAGGTACTTGATACGTAGCACCCGCTAGTCGTTCCCGTTTAAGGGAAATTATTTATTCGCTACTATAGTGGATCGCGGCCCAATGTCCAGGCGAATTGAAAAATTTAGGCCTTTTCACGGACTTGTCAACCTTCATTTCAATTGTTCTAACACCGCGCATTTTTACAGCAACCCACCATGACCGAGGCTTCTGAGTTTGTCATACCCGCCATCCCTGAGGAATTTGCAGGGATCTATCGCGGCATCAGTGAAGTATTTCCCCACCAGCCTGGGTCGAGTGATCCCAATGAAAGTTTGCTGGCAAAACTACAGCAAACCGAGCGACCCCTCCGGATAAAACTGGGGATTGATCCAACGGGGGCTGAAATTCATTTGGGCCATAGCATTCCGGTGCAAAAGCTGCGAACATTTCAGGATGCGGGCCATACGGCGATCCTGCTGATTGGCGACTTTACCGCCCGCATTGGGGACCCCACGGGCAAATCAGAAGTGCGCAAGCAGCTGACGGAGGCGGAGGTGAAGGCCAATGCCGAAACCTATATTGAGCAGGTAAAGCCCATCCTGGATTTTGATACCCCCGGCCGGTTAGAAATTCGCTACAACTCAGAATGGCTATCGGATCTGGATCTGGGCAAGATTCTGGAACTGCTGGGCACCATGACGGTGGGGCAAATGCTGGCCAAGGAAGGCTTTGCCAAACGATATGACCAGGGAAATCCGGTGTATCTCCACGAGTTTCTATATCCCCTGTTGCAGGGCTATGACTCGGTGGCCCTGCAGGCCGATGTGGAGCTGGGGGGCATGGACCAAAAGTTTAATGTGGCGGTGGGCCGGGATCTGCTGCGTCATTTTGGTCTGACGCCCCAGTTTTGCATGCTGCTGCCCCTGTTATTGGGGACCGATGGCAGTCAGAAAATGTCCAAGTCTCTGGGTAACTATGTGGGGCTCCAGGAAGATCCCCTGTCCATGTATTCCAAACTGGAAAAGGTACCGGACGATCAGATTGCCAACTATTTTGAGCTGCTCACCAAGCGCTCGCTGGATAGTCTGCCAGAGAATCCTCGGGAGGCCCAAAAGCTGCTGGCCTTGGATGTGACGACCCAGTACCATGGCGAAGCGGTGGCCCAGCAGGCCCAAAAGGATGCGATTAATTTGGTGCAGGGGGGCTCCGGTGAGGCGGAGGCGGTGCCTGAGTTTTCCCTGGAGGCGGTGAACTTCCCGGCCAAGGTGTTCTATTTATTGGGGGCTACCCCCCTGTGCAGCACCAGCAGCGATGCTCGCCGTCAGATTCAGGGGGGGGCCGTAAAACTGGATGGGCAGAAGGTGAGCGACCCCAATGTGGAATTTAGTAGCCCTGATGAGCTGGTGGGTAAAGTGTTGCAGGTGGGTAAGAAGAAGTTTGTCAGGTTGGTGGCCTAATGTTTGAGCAAATAGCGGCCGAGCGGATTATTGTGCCGTTGGATGTGCCCACGGTGGAGGATGCGATCGCACTCCTCGATACCCTCCCCGCCGTCACCTTCTGGAAAGTGGGCCTAGAGCTATTTGTCAGTGCTGGGCCTAGCATTCTGCAAGTACTCAAACAGCGCCAAAAGCGGATCTTTCTAGACCTCAAGTTCCACGATATTCCCAACACCATGGCCGGAGCCTGCCGCGCCGCAGGCCGCTACGGTGTGGATCTAATTACCGTCCATGCCCCGGCCGGGAAAGCCGCCCTCCAGTCCGCCCAATCCGCCGCCCTGGAAGGGGCCGCCGCCACCGGTTGTGCGCCCCCCAACCTGATCGCCGTCACCCTGCTCACCAGCATTAACCCCCGTGCCCTAGCCTTTGAACTCAAAGTCTCCCTGGAGCTAACGGACTACGCCCTGCAAATGGGTCTACTAGCCCAGGACAGCGGCCTCGGCGGCATTGTCTGCTCGCCCCAAGAAGCCGAAACCCTCCGCCGGGTTTGTGGCGATGACTTTCTACTGGTCTGTCCCGGCGTTAGACCCGCAGGCTCTGCTAAGGGCGACCAGCAGCGGTCCATGACCCCAGCCCAGGCGATCAAAGCCGGAGCTAGCTATCTCGTCATTGGTCGTCCCATTACCCAGACCGCCGACCCCGCCGCCGCATTTCAACAGATCTGCGATGAAATTACCCATGGTTAACCAGCGTGCCAGACGTGGGGGGATAGGGGAACCTTCCACCGACCTAGTTTTGTCGAGAAAACGCTTAAGTCTTACCCTGAGCCATACCCTCAGGTCAACTTTAGGCCACGTCTTCGGTCTGACCCTAGGAACTACCCTCAGTCTCTCCCTAGGATATGCTCCCAGCCTGGCCCAACTTCCTCCCCTACCACCCCAACTCCCCCCGGCTCCCCCCGCTCCTCCCGCCATTCCATCCATTCCAGAGTCTCCTGTTACCCCAGACCCAGCTCCGTCTCTCCCTGAAAACTCTTCCACCTCTGACGGTGCCCCCACCTTTATTCGTCCCCAAACTGCCTGTACCGAGGACTTCAACACTCTCTCCACCCTACTGCTGAGAGACATCCCCAGCTATACCAATCGCATTCTCCAAAGCAGCGTCGCCGACATTCCCACTGGTTATCGGCCCGCCTATGTAATTACAGCCAGCCAGCCCGAAAAAGTGCCCCTCGACATTACTGACCGGGTTTACACCACCGATCCAGAGGTTGGCCAACCCTTGAAACAGTTATTTTTCACCACCCTCGAACGACAATATTCAGGTTTAAATGCCTCCTCCATCAGCCACTTCCACTGGTTGTTTTTGGCCCCTAGTGAAGATGGTTGGGAGATGGTATTTATGTTTTCTGCCATCGAGGCTGAAAATGGAGCGCAGATTCCGCCCCGCGATAGCAGCCAGGGCAGTGTGGGTCAGGCGGTGCAGCGGTGGCTGGTGGATTGCAGAGCCAACGCGATTTTTCCTGAGTAAGCAAATTCGCGCGAGACTCAACCGTCTTACATAGCGCATTAACCACAATCCCTTAACCTAAGTACTCAGCTCATCTAATTTCTTACGAATAGCCTGAATATCTTGCCACATAAGCCACTTGGGCTTTCCTTTTTCCTTAGATGGATTGCGCAGTAAATAGGCCGGGTGGAAGATAGCCATGCAGTGCCGCCCTTCCCATTCCATCCAATTGCCCCGCACTTTGGTAATGCCCTGAGTAATACCCAATAGTCCCTTCAGGGCGGTCCCCCCTGTCAGGAGAATAATTTTCGGGTCCACTAGACGCACCTGTTCTTTTAAATAGGGAACACAGGCGGCGATTTCCCCCGATGTGGGCGCACGGTTTCCAGGGGGACGGCATTTCACCACATTGCAAATGTAAACGTCATTTTCCGTGTCCAATCGCACGGAGGCCAAAATTTTCTCCAGCAGCTGCCCCGACTTGCCGACAAAGGGCAGACCCTGTTCATCTTCACTTTGGCCCGGTCCTTCGCCAATGATCATTACCGAGGCGGCAGCGCTACCCCGACTGACGACGACGTTGGTGCGCCCGCGGGCCAAGTCACACCGCTGACACTGTTTGCAGTGGCTGGCCAGCTGGTCTAAATCGGCATAAGTGCCTGGGGGGATGGGAACGCTGGCACTGGTGGGAATTTGGTCCCAGGTTTCGGGGGCCAAGGCGGCGGCCTCGGGGGCAGGCAGGTCACCAAACAGACCAATTTGCTCTGTCATGAAGGGGGCTCAAGTAGCAAAGGACACGGTGATAATAAGTTTAAGGGGAAAACATAGAGCTGGGGTATCAACTTAATCCGGAAAATCTTGACTCGGTGGGGCATCAGGGGCCAAAAGCCAGAAGCCAGTGAGGCCCTGACTCCTGACTCCTGACTCCTGAATACTATCCTTGGGAAAACGTCCCGCTTTGAGTTGGTACCCCTAAAACTAAGAATTAACCCAAAAGCTGACGATATTGATCGATCATGCGCGTCGCAATGGCATCCCACCCATAATTCTCCTGAGCAAAGCCTCGCCCATTCTCTCCCCGCTGCCGTCGTTCTCCTCCATCCGTCAGGGCCTCAGTCAGCTTTGCAGTCAGCTCCGACTGATCACACCGCGTCACCCAGCCACTTTGGCTAGTTTCAATATCCTGCCAAATATGCACCTGGTCAGAAATCACCACCGGCTTACCCGCCATCATCGCCTCAGCCACCGCAATGCCAAAATTTTCATAGTATGACGGCAACACAAACACATCCGCCGCCTGCAAAATCTTTGCCTTCAGGTCACCAGTAACAAAGCCTGTGACCGTGGTGCAATCCTTCAGCACCGAGTTTTTGATCTGCTGCCCAATGCCATCCACATAGGCCTGATCCTGGGGATTGCCGCCACAGAGCATAAAGTGAAACGACTGACCGGACTGCCGTAGGTCCTGTAGGGCCGGGAGTAATAAATCCAGTCCCTTTTTCGGATCGATTCGGGACATAAACAACAAAATGGGCATACCATCCGCAATGCCATAGCGCTGCCGCACCATCTGCTGGGCCTCCGCATCACCACAGGTAAACTCTGGCAATACCACCCCCAAGGGCAACACCATATCCCGCGTGTTTACCCCAAACCGCTCCGACACCTTAGCCTCCTGCTCACTGGTGAAATGGAGCGCTGCGGCCCCCTGAATATTGGGCCGCTCCAGGAGGGCTGCATAGAGCTGCTTAAACTGTTTTTTCTTCGCCAAGTCCGCTGGGTCCAAAGTCCCCAGGGGCCGCAAAATATAGGGCAGCTTCTGCCACCGGGCCACCGTCGCCGCCCCACTGGTCACCGGAGAAAACAGGGCATGGATGTGGGCCAGGTCATAGTCAGTCCCATGGCGCTGCAGCCATTGCAGCAAGGACAGGGAAAATTTATAGCGTCGAAACGGCGCACAGCGAAAATAAATCGTGTGGTAGCCATCGGTCTCCACCGGCTGATTCAGGGGCACCGCCAAAGGAGCCTGTCCTTCATCCCCATTGGAGTCGGTGGTTAATACCGTCACCGTTACATCCTGCCGAGCCAACGCCCGACTCAAGCCCCGCACCATCTGGCTAGGCCCCCCATACACCAGGGAGATAGAAGGCACGATTTGCAAAATATTCAAGGCCTTAGCCATGGCAGGAGGAAACCCTAACGATGAACTCGACGATACACTCCCTGTACCAGGGGCCATAGCAACAGCCAAGTTAATGGGGACGGGGAGCCTTCAGGTACGGTCGTGGGTACAGATGAACGAGCCGCTAGTAGTGGGGGGGATGTAGTAGCAGGGGATACGGCAGGACTGCCGATTAACCCTAGGGGGATGGCATCCGCTGAGGTGACAGGCACCGTCTCCGGTACCAGTTCATCCGCCTGAACCTGGGTCAAAAAGTCACTCTCCCGCACCTTTTCAATTTGTGCCGACGTCAGCCGAGATAGCCCATCCCCATCGGGATAAATATCGTCGATGGATTCGGGCACCTCTCTATCCGCACCACTACTGAGCACATTATCAGGGCCACCGGCCCCCAAGGTGGTATGGCGCAGCCCTAAATTGTGACCTAGTTCATGGGCAATGACATCAATCCGGCCGGCTCCATTATTGAAATCAATAATGTCATCGCTCACCACAACGCCATTCAACCCAATCCAAGCATTCCCAAACTGAATCAATCCTGTAGAGGTTTGGAGCACATCCACAAACCAAAGATTGATCGGCCCTTGGGTACGGGTGGAGTCAGGATGGCGACCAAATGCCCCCGCCCCACCGGAAAATGATAGATCCGAGAACTCATCTTCATCGGTGGTGAGGTAAGTGCTGTCATTGAGCTGATTTAGGGGCAAAAACGACACCTCAATATTCGCCTGGTCCCAGATTTTATTGACAATGGTTTCAAAAAACTCGACCTGGGCACAGACTATGCCCCCATCGTCGCAAACCCGGATGGGTTGAACCTCTAGCACCAGTCGATCAGCGGCACTGGTGGATACGGTTACCCCGCCGCCGCTGGCGCTGGTCCCATCGCCACCGCCACCGCCGCCGCCGCCGCCACAGGCAGATGCCACCAAGGCAACACCGACTACTAACGAAACTCGACCTATGCGTGAAGTCCAGACACGGGCTGCTGTTATGACCACTGGCTAAATTCAATATATTTAGTTGAATAGCTTTAGTTTAGACAACTTTCTGCTGATTATTATCGAGCGAGCAAAAATAATCTTTCAGGACAGCTGTAACAAAACTTTTGATTTAGTTGAATAGGGTCCTTTAGAAAGAAGAAAAATTTCTCTCTTTTGGGAATCTGTTTTAAATAGCAGGTATGGCCACGTAAATGAACTCGATACTTTGGGTACCAACTCAAAGCGGGAGGTTTTCCCAAGGATAGTATTCAGAAGTCAGGAATCAGGGCCTCACTGGCTTCTGGCCCATGATTCCCCACCTAGACAGGATTTTCCGGCTTAAGTTTATACCCGATACTTTGCAGTAGAAAGATTGTTGCCAATAGGTTCTGATGCCGATGCAAGGCAACCCGTATCTAAATTTTAGCAATGGTCTTAACCTAAGCCGCCAGCAGCTCTTGATAAAACCCCAACAGCTCCGTTGCCAGGGCCTGATTGGTATAGTGCTGCATGGCCCGTTCGTATCCCTTTTTGGCCAAAGACTGCTGCTGCTCCGGCTGTTGGATCAGCTGTTGGATGCGCTCGGCTAGGGCGCTGTGGTCCCCTTCGGGAAAGACAAGGCCGCTGTGACCAATCACATGGGGAATCTCACCGGAATCGGAGCCAATTACCGGCACCTGACAGGCCATGGCTTCAATTAATACATGGCCAAACTGTTCTTTCCACCCCACGGAGGTGAGGGTTTTAAATTCGTAGGTGGTTTCGGAGGGCAGCACCAGGGTATCCATCACACTAATGTAGTTGGGGACCGCATCATGGGGCACGCTCTCGATCCAACGGATGCGTTCAGCTATTCCTAGGTCCACAGCCTGGGCATGGAGTTCGTCCTTGAGGGGACCACGCCCCAGTAATACGAGGGTCCAGGGTAGATTGACCAATGTCCCCAGGGCTTTAAATAGGGTGAACAACCCTTTTTCGGGAACAAAACGGCCCACAAACCCCACCACAAAATCATCTTCAGCGATGGATAACTGTTGACGTAGCTGGGGCTGAGGCTGGGGTCGAAATAGGGTTTCATCGACGCCGAGTTGGGGCATGACCCTTACGGGTCCATGGTATCCCCGCTGTTTTAGGATGTCGGCTCCGTCCTGGTTACCCACCACCAAACCATCCGTATGGCGTAGGTTATATCTTTCTAGCAAAGACAGGGGAAATTTGAGCTCGTAGGGCAAATTCCACCAGGTAAAGAAGAGATTTTTAGCCTTGCCCCCCAACAGACGATTTAAGGTGATCAGTTCGGCGTAGCCCAGGGATTTAGACCCTTGTTCGACTTGAATAATGTCGGGTTTGAAGGTTTTGAGTAAATTGACAATTTCCCACCCAAAACTCAGTAAGCCCTGGTTGTTTTGGCTTAGGTTGGCAATGGGGACCACCCGAAAAGATCCGTCCTGGCGGGGCTCAGGTTCAACAATCTTATTTTGCACACCGCCTGGATTCCACCGCTTGGGCACCACCACCGTCACGTCATGGCCCATGTGGGCCAACGTCCGTAGCTTTTCGCAGTTCAGCTCCACAATGTAGCTGTGGCTGGCAACTAAAACTTTCATTGGCTAGTTAATTGGTCACAGCTTTGGGCCGGGGCTCGGCCGGGGTCGGGGCCCCAGGCATAGTTTGGGCGGGTACGCTATAAACTCGGTCGCTGAAGGTGGTAACTAGGGTGCCACAGGCTTGTAAAAAACCTAGGGCATAGAACCCAAACCGGCTGGCAACCTTGAGGGGGGAACCACTTTTATTGCAGGGGGGGTTGCCGAGGACGTGGCAGTCAAACAAACGACCCGAGAGTCGGAGCAGCTGCCAGGGCGTTAGATTTTTTAACGCCATCAAAAAATGGTTGTGGTAAAAGGTGAGCTGATATTTGAGGGAGCGGGTACTGATGTCGTGACAGCCACCGGTCTCTTCGCCAATGTGGATCAAGTTGGCCTCTGGGTCGTACCAAATTTTTAGACCGGTGCGCCGAAAGCGCAGGCAAAAATCCGATTCTTCTCGTACAGCACTGCCCTGAAAGCGCTCGTCAAACCGCAGACCATGGGTGGCAAACACCTCCCGGCGGAAGGACATATTACAGCCTCGAGCCGTGAGCACCTCCTGGGGCTTGACCGTGTGGACCAGATCGATGTGGTACCAGGCAATGCCGGGGTCCATAGCTTCGGGGGGCAGGGTTTCAATACGTTTGGCGGCATTGGACTCCGCCAGTTTCATCCGATCAAATACTCGTCCGGCCACGGCCCCAATGTCGGGTCGGGTCTGATAGTTGCGGGCATGGGCGGCCAAAAAGCCCTGGGGCAGTTCCACATCGTCGTCTAAAAACAGAATGATGTCCCCATGGCAGCGTTCGACGGCATAGTTGCGGGCGGCGGGCAGGCTGGCCCAATCAACGGTGTAGAGGGCCACCTGGGGATGGGATTTTAAACTGTTAAGGTACTCTGTGGTGGCGGGTTCATGGTGCTTGGTCTGATCGACAATAATCACTTCGAAAGCGCCATAGGTTTGTTCTAAAACATTTTTCAGGGTGCTGCAGAGAACAGCCTCTCGCCCATAGGTGGGGATAACCACTGAGATTAGCAGGTCTGGCTCTATAGTCATAGGTCAGTTATAGGTCGTAAGCATAGGTCATGGCATAAAGCTTGGGGCATTTGGCAGTCTGCCTAAACTGGCTGGGGGGCATCCTCGGGGGTTGGGGCTGTTGCTTTTTTGCGCGATCGCAACCGCCGAGACTGGGTTGGATTGGCTAACTCTCGCTCCTGTTTATCCAGGGTGGGAATTTTCAAAACAATCCCCGCCGCTAACCAGTAATACACAGATACCGGCTCCACATCCAAAGGATAATAGTAGGGAAAATAGCTAATAAATAGGACAAACACCCACATGGAAGCGGCATATCCCCTGAGGTTTTTATCCTTGGTTTTTCGATAAGCCTTAAACGTAGCCACGGTGATGGATGTATACATCAACATTATGGCCAACAACCCCAACGGCCCCAACTCATAAAGCAGTTTGGGATGATAGGTTTCCACCAGACGAATTTCGCCAAAGATGCGGGCCCCATTTGTGGCTCGCGCCACCCCATTTCCCAGAATGCCATTTTGGGATTTCCAAACCTCATCAAACTGCTGCATCACAAACTCATGGGGTGGGGACGCATTCCATCGGGCCTCGAAACTATCCACCCGTTCCTGCAACAATTCAGGATTTCGGGCGGTTAATACCACCAAGATTAAGCCCATAATCACCCCAATGGGCACAAACCGCTTTAAGTTAGTCACCTGGCCAGTCAGAACACTTAGCAAGACGACGATAGCGGGGACTAAAAATAAAGCAATGCGCTGCCCCGAAACCACCGCCATCACAAATACGGTAATCAGAGAAATGATGCCTAATAATCGCCAGAAGGGGGAACGGTCGTTAAAGGCGGTGCCAAAGCTAAAAAACGCACTGGAGATTAAAAACCACCCCCACTGCCAGGGGGCGACAAAGGTGCCGGGCAGTCGAATCTGCCCCTGGGACGGACTGTACAGCAGTGCCCCCCCCACAAAACAACGGGACTGCAACGATGCCTTAAACAGGTCCACCCCGGCGGCCCCGGTGCCTTCGGTGCCCGCGCAGACGCCAGTTTTCAGCATCAAATACTGCACAAACCCCAGGGCACAAGCCGTAATCACCAACACCGCCTGAATCCGCAGTAAAAAGTAAAGGTCCTTCGAGGTCCGCATCAAATAGTAGATGCAGGTGATGATGGGCAGATATCCCAGCAGGATTTTCAGTCCTAAAATGCCCATCATCATAGGGTTTTCACCGTCGCCCGCTTCGATCTGCTGGGGTAGATTGACCAAAAACAGATTCATGAAAACCATCGCTAGCACCAGCACCATGGGTGCCTTTACCGCTTGGGGTAGTAAGATATCCAGCCGCTTTTTGCGACACATCTGAATCACCCCAATCAGGGCCGGGATATAAAAGGCATCCTTCGCCAACTGCAGTAACGAATTGCCCCCCAGCATGTAGGTGACAGTGCCAGAAAAGGGAATGTAGATGATAAATGCGTAGAGGGCCTGCCGTTGATACTTAAACGATAGGCTAAGACAGAGTAAACCGGCCGTGGCCGCCACCCCCAGGGTGGGTTCTACCACCACTCCCAGCAGCAGGCCGACGACGCCGGAAAACACAAACGCCAAGATCGTAAATTGGATCAGCTGGGCACGGGCCTGACTGACTTCCCGCTCCTTAGCCCGTTGTTCCTTCCGGCTCAGTTCCTGCTCCGGACTTGGCTGCACCTTGGCAGTCGAACGTTTTTTAGAACGTTTTTGGGATTGTTTTTTTCGCTTTTTGGTGGCCATGCAAAAGGGGGATTGCGTCCGGCTAAGGAATGGGGGCGGTGGGTGAAAACCTAGTGAGAAGCCTAAGTTTAGCAACCCCTTCAACGAGGGTACCCATTTCAATTTACCCAAAACTAGTTTGATTTATAGAAAAATCAACGGATGAACCGGCCAGCCTCACCAAAACTTTGCAAAGTCTAGGCTGATCTATAGGGGTAATTGGGATAAGAAAAATCAAAAATTAGCCACCAAGGGTTATCGCCCCAGGCGATTGGGAATATCTCGACAGCCACCAGGAATCGTGGCACGGGTTTTACTGCCGCCCCAGGTACATAGGTAGCAGCGCTGGCTTTCGGATAGCCGTTGGACATTGGTTAGATCCATCCCTTCCACCACGGCTCCGGTAAACTCGCCGGTCTCATAGTTGGGCGGGTCGCTGCGGGTGCGGGGGGTGGCGATGTCGGGGACACCGTAAAAGAAGCGAGCCCCCATGACATCGGCCCCGGACAGGTTGGTATCACACAGTACCGCTCGGGCAAAATCGGTCCGTACCAAAGCACATTGGGAGAGGTTAGCCCGGATCAGATTAATATCGCTCAGGTCCACCCAGCGCAGGTCATTGCCCGAGAGGTCGGCCGCCGCCAGCATCACACCGATATCAATCACTCGGGTACCATTGAGCCGGTCTTCGGCATAACCACCTTTGCCGTCTAGGATGGGCCGCCCCAGGCGCTGATCGCGGGCTAGGGGGGTGAGGAGTTTGGAGCGAGACAGGAACCGCAGCACCTTGGATTTACCCTCCCCGTCAATGCTGCCTAGGATAGCGGCAGTGCGGGCTTCGGCGATAATCCGTTCCTGAGGCCAGTCTTCCAACAAACCTTCGTCATCTAGCACCAGTTCAGAAATACCTTGGAAATAGGCATCGATGGTTTGCTGCTGGGTAATCAGATTTTGCTGGGTGGTGAGGTCGCGGGAAATAATAAACTGCCGCCAGGCCACGTACAGAGCCAATATGGCAATAAAGATTTGCCCTAGGGCACCGAGAAAATCCCCTAGGGCTCCAATGGCACCCCAGTTGAGGGTAGCTCCCCAGATCAGCAGTCCCTCGTTGATCCCGCTCACCTGCATCAGGCCGTAGATGCCTGATATTAAGCCAGGAATGGCAATAATCAACGAGCGCTGCTCGGAGGATAGATCGTTGACTACCGCCCGCAGGGTGGGCAGGGCCAACCGGATGGAAATGGCTAGGGCAATTAAGGAGCCAAAGAAAATCAGCCAAAAGCTGTCCAGACCCAATCCGATTAGGGTGAATAGGGTGGCTGCGATCGCAACCAGTAGCGACACCGATACTTTCGTCGCCCCCCGGGCGGGCATCTCCGTCTTCATCTCCGCCGAGGCTTCAGGCAGTGCCGCAAAATCGGGATCTGGATTGTAATCAACGGTAAATCGCTCTGGCACCTCCACTTTGGGCGCAATCAACGCAGATGAAAGCTCCGCAGCATCACGGTCAAACGGCTCTTGGATGCTCATATCAATATTGCACTAAGCGAGAAATCGGCCATCGAACTAGGGCCCGCTAAGGTCTTTTCTTTACGGAGTAGAGTTTAGCCCGAAAGGGAC
Organism: Leptothoe sp. PORK10 BA2; assembly: GCF_034932105.1. Lineage (NCBI taxonomy): Bacteria > Bacillati > Cyanobacteriota > Cyanophyceae > Nodosilineales > Cymatolegaceae > Leptothoe > Leptothoe sp. PORK10 BA2. Next base: position 17,882 of record NZ_JAYGIG010000031.1, read on the forward strand.
GTCTACCATTAAACTATCATCAGAGTTTTAATGATGTTCCCGGTCTTTCTGCACAATGGTAACGGTTCTGATTTTATTAGCTGCAGTTGGCATTCTGGTTTGGGGATTTATCCGTGCTCGACCCGATGGCAAATTGGGGTTATTTGCGTGGCTGCAGTCGGTGGTGTTGGTGCTGCCCTGGCTGTCATTCTTTGGGCTATTGGCCTTTGGTATTTATGTCAACCTGGCCTGGATGCTAGTGCTGGTGCTGGCCTCCACCAGCATCTATATCTATCTAGGTCGTCAGATGAGGGAACTAGCTGATGCTAGAGAACTAGCTGACACTAAGGATCTGGCTGATACTGACGTTCCCCAGACCCAGACCGGGACAGAAGACGACACAGCCAATATTAGCAATCCAGATTCTGCCGGCATCTCCCTATCTGCTTCGGCTTCAACAACTGAGGGAGACACCGCCGCCGTCAGTCCCGATTCACCAACCGCGACGCCCCCCGCAATTCCCACCGATGACCTGGCGGAGATCGAAACTATTTTTGGGGTGGATACGTTTTTTACCACAGAAACCGTGCCCTATCAGGCGGGGGTTTTCTTTAAGGGAAATTTGCGGGGTGAACCCGAGGCCACCCTCAAGGCCCTGACCGCCCAACTGAAAAACCGTTTTGGCGAGCGCTACCGTTTGTTTTTAATCAACGGCCCCGATGAAAAGCCTGCGGTGATTGTGCTGCCCAGCGATACGGACCCGAAACCGTCCGATGTGCGCCAGCAGATTTTTGCGGTGGTACTTGCGATCGCTACCTTCATCACCAGCCTAGAAACCGGGGCCCAGCTCAAAGACTTTAACCTCTACGACCAGCCTGAGCGCTGGGCCGAAGGTCTGCCCACGGCCCTGGCGGTGCTTGCCATTTTAGCCGTACACGAACTGGGGCATCGCTGGCAGGCCAACCGCCACAACGTCAAACTCAGCCCGCCGTTTACCCTGCCCGCCTGGCAACTGGGAGCCTTTGGTTCCCTCACCCGGTTTGAATCCCTGCTGCCCAACCGGTCTGTGCTATTCGACATTTCCTTTGCCGGACTGGCAGCGGGTGGGTTACTATCCTTGGCCATGTTGCTAGTGGGGCTGGTGCTCTCCCATCCCGGCAGTGCCTATCAGCTCCCTATCGAATTTTTCCGAGCGTCGATCCTAGTGGGCACCTTAAGCCGCGTCATCCTAGGCGACACCCTACAAAATGTCGATCTAGTGGACATCAATCTGCTGGTGCTCATGGGTTGGCTGGGCCTAGTGATCACCGCCATCAACGTCATGCCCGCCGGGCGCATCGATGGTGGCCGCATGGTACAAGCCATCTACGGCCGCAAAATCGCCGGACGCGCCACCGCCGTCACCCTGGTGATCTTGACCATCATTGCCTTGGCCAATCCAATCGCCCTCTACTGGGCCGCCCTAATTTTGTTCCTGCAGCGCGGAGAAGAACGCCCCTGCCTCAATGACATTAGCGAGCCCGACGACACCCGAGCCATCCTGGCCTTGGTGATTTTATTCCTCATGCTGGCCATCCTCTTGCCCTTACCCCCTAACCTAGCTGGCCGCCTGGGGATTGGCTAAATAAAAGGCCACATTACAGGCCTCATAGTCAACTTTGATCGCAAACGCATAGTCCTTAGTTTCACCAGCGTCATGGTGGGGGCCATAATCAGCCTCCCTGGCAATTTGCAGTGCCTTCTCATCCAAAACCTCGTAGCCAGTACTATTAATGGCTTCTGGGGCACCGATAATTTGGGCATCAGGACCGATCCGAACCACGACGGTGATCGAATCCCCTGGTTTGTCTTCTAAGCAATCCTGCAACGGGACAACAATTGGTGGTAACTCCCTAGCCAGGGCATGTAAGGGCGTGGGCCAGGTACCTCCAGGTTTTAGAGATCTGTTCAACAGTTCATTCGATGCGTAATCATTACCCACCTTTGCCCCATTAAAGTTTTGATAGCTATCACGACTCGCTAGGCGCTGCGCTAAGGTGAGCTCACGAGGATCTTCCTCCCCTTCATCGGGAATGTCACCCCCATTCTCCGTGTCATGGTTAAACTCATTCTCCAGTTCGCCATTGTCGAAGTCATCTTCAACTTCAACCAATTCAGGCTCAATCTCTTCCAAGATCTCCGGATCAGTAATCACGATGTCCACCCCCGGCTCCGTCCTAGGCAGTGGTTTCTCCGGAGGCTTCGGTGGTAAAGGCTGAGCAACCACCTCAGGGCCTGTCGCCAGCTTCGGTAAGGTCACCACCTGAATTATTTCTGAATCAGCCAGTTCTTCGGTTTCAGGGGGCACTTCAGCTAAATCTGGCATGGGCAAAGCCAGTACCAACCCATGCAAACCGATGGAGGCCAACACCAGGGTCAATAACCAATTATTTAGTTTTGGTCGGTGAAACTTAGCCATGCCAACGATGCTGCAATTACCGTAAAAATTTAGTCAATGGCCCCTATACTTCTCCGACAGTCCCCCTACTGTCTGCTATCCATATCATTCCTCGCAAAGCTTAAAACTAGATCTGACTTTAGACAATTTTTGAATTGGGGCTGGGAGAGGGCCCACCATTGAGGCTGGGAGAGGGCCCACCATTGGGGCTGGGAGAGGGCCCACCATGACTCTAATTCAAAAGCTAAGATACTTTGCCAGGGTTAAATTGACGTAAATTAACCACAGCCATTGAATTCTAAATTGATTTCTAATTGGCTACTATCTAAACGTAAATGGGTTCCATTCTGACCAATGCCTAACCAATGATTGCCTGCATCTCTGGCCCCAAAATCTCTAAGTAAAAAATAAGTAGAAATTTTTATAGGGAATTTTATTGGCAAATTTATGACTCGAGTCAAAATAGGAACTTTAGTAGTCTTGGGACTATTGTTTTGCTTAACGGTGGTGCTATACGTGCAGTTAACGACTGCACCCATAGTGTCCCCACCAGCCCCATCCATGTCCCCCCAAGCCACCCTACTCACCGATCCATTTTTACAAGCACCCACCGAATCATCGGTCAGGGTGGTGTGGTTTACCGAGTTTGAAGGGAGTGACCACCAGGTGGTGATTTATGGCCCAGCCCAGCAAACGGTGGAGGCGACGACCACCCAACTCAGCCGCACCCGCGAAGATGCCGAGTCCCACACCCACACCCCCTACGACCAGGTGACCCAGCGCCCCATTTGGCGACATGAAGCTGAAATCAGCGGTCTCCGCCCCGGTTTGCAAATACCCTATGCTGTCGTCAGCACCCCACCCCAGGGCATTCCCATTCGCAGCGACCAGTTTACCTTGGGACCCACCCCGCCTCCGGGCCAACCGCTGCAGATCCTCCTCACCTCCGATCATCAGCTGATGCCCATGACCGCCGTTAACCTGCAAAAGGTGCAGGAAACCATTGGCCAGGTTGACGGAGTATTTCTGGCTGGGGACCTGGTGAATATTCCAGACCGGGCCTCGGAATGGTTTGACGATGCTCGAGGGGGGGCCTTTTTCCCTTGTTTGCAAGGGCGAGGCAGCTATACATTAGAGAAAGATGGGACCCGTACCCTATATAAAGGTGGTCAACTGATCCAGTCCGCTCCCCTATTCACCGCCCTAGGTAACCATGAGGTGATGGGTCGCCATAGCACCACCGCCGGGTTAAACGATCAGTTTAATGATCCCGTTCCCTGGTCTGCCGCCAAAACTCTATATGACCAGCATAAAACGGTTTTTAACCCGAGCAACAGCCCAGAAGTAGAGGGCCGCTGGCTCAAAAATCAATCCTTCAATATAGATACCTACAACGAGATTTTCTCCCTGCCCAAAGCCCCTCGCGACAATGGCGATATCCAGGGCAGCGATACTCAGCGTTACTATGCCACCACCTTTGGGGATGTACGGCTGGTGTCCCTCTATGTCACCCAAATTTGGCGCATGTTCACCGTAGATGGGGAAACTAGGGGGCGCTACCAGGAACGGGGGGTAGATCTGGACAAGCCTCAAAACTGGGGCCACGGTAATTTTATTTTTGAAAGTATTGAGCCCGGTAGCCCACAGTATAAGTGGCTCAAAACCGAACTGGCCAGTGACGAATTTCAGCAGGCTAAGTACAAAATTGTCATGCTGCACCATCCACCCCACACCCTGGGCGGAAATGTAGTGCCCGCGTTCACCACCCCCGTGCCCCAATACGATCAGGATGAAGACGGCAATCTCATGGGTATTCGCTACGAATATCCCCAGGCAGAAGACCATATCATCAAGCATTTAATCCCCCTGTTGGAGGCAGCGGGCACCCAGCTGGTGTTTTATGGCCATTCCCACATTTGGAATCGGTTCGAGTCCGACAGCGGCCTGCAGTTTTTAGAGTCTTCTAACGTGGGTAACAGCTACGGTGCCCACAATGCCGATAATCCCAGAATCGTCCCCGAAGACAGCCGGTATAAAGAAACCTACGCAGCTATCGGCGACCCCAATGGTCTAACCCCCGTCATGCCCACCCTCAAACCCATCCTAGATGAGGCCGGTCAACCGATGCCCTACATCGCCAGTAACGACATTACCGCTTTTAGCATTTTAGATACGGGCACCGGCACCATCAGTAGCTATTACTTTGATACGCGCCAGCCTGAGTCCCAGGCGGTGAAATTTGATGCGTTTACCATAGGACAATCATGACATTACCGTTTGACCGGGAAGCTACCCAACGCCGGGTAGATACCTTCTGGAAACTGTCTGCTAGTTTTGGCATGGAGCGCAATGCCTACCACAACTATCTCAACGAACTGGTGAGCGATCGCTACGCCCTGATCAGGGGTCTCCAAATTCTGCGAGATGAGCTACAGTTGGCGGCGGATAGTCAGTCGGATATCAATGCCTGCGGGGCGGACATGACTCTACCCAGCGTGGTTACCACCCTGGCCTACACCAACTGTGGCGATCGCATCCACCAGGGGGAGGCCACCAAGCGCTATCGGGATGTTGTGGCCTCCCGCTTTGCCACCCTGTCAGAAATTGGTGAGCTGAAGCTAGAGGCGTTTTTCCCGGCGGGTGGGGGCACGGACAATGGGGCCACCTTGGCCCATGTGACCGTGGCCCATGAGCTGGACGAACATCTCAAGCAGCGGGTGTATGCGGGCAATCCCCAGTCCATCTCCCTGGTGGCCATTGACCTGAAAACCCACGTGGGCCGGTTTCGGGATGGGGACCAACAGGTGTATGGCAAAACCAGAGAATCCCCCTGGCGGGAACCGCGCGATGCCTGCGGTGCCATTGTGGGGGCGTTGAAGAATTACAATCAGCATAATCTCATCCACCGCCGCATCCGGGATGATTTACGGGAGCGTAATTTTCAGTATTTGGCCAATAATAAAATTTTTACCGATGATGGGGTGGACATCACCATGGCGATCGCCTCTGCCATCGTCGCCATTCGGGGGATTCGCAATACGGCCATGGCGTTGACCCAGGAGATGGATGAGCGAGGGGTGGGCCACCTAACCGCCAGCATGACGGTGAATCGACCTTCGCGGGATGATCTGGTGGTTTATCTGGCCCGGGCAACGGTGTTTAACGGCACAGTGAAGATTCAGGGGATGGGGACAGAGGCGGAGAAGTATGGTGGCAGGCTGGTGGAATATGCCAAGGAGAAACGGCTACAGCTGCGGTATTGGGATTGGGATAGTGAGAATCTGCCGGTGGAGGAAATTCCCTATAAGGTGAGGAATTCGGGTCTGTAGGGTTTCCTCCTTGCTAAAGGTGCTGATCCAGCACTTGTCTTGGGCCAGCTTGATCTGATTGAAGCTAGTCGTTGCTCAAGCTTCAACAAGCTTCAATCAGATCAAGGAGAGGCAGCGTCTGCCCGCCAGAGAATTGTCTTCTATACGACTTGACATTTCAACTAGAATTGAAATAATGGCCATGGCATCTCGAGAGAGCAACCACCTATGGTCAGACTTGCAATTAACGGCTTTGGTAGAATCGGGCGACTCGTGCTCCGGGCGGCTTGGCCCCAGTTGGACATAGTCCACATTAATGAAATTTCCGGCGGGGCCACCGCCGCCGCCCACCTACTCAAGTTTGACTCTGTCCATGGTCGCTGGGGACCAGAGGTGGAGGCGGCCAGTGACGACCGTATCCTGATTGATGACAAGTCCGTTGGTTTTAGCCACCATGCCACCCCCGGAGCAGTGCCCTGGGATGAGCTTGCCATAGACATCGTTCTGGAATGCTCCGGCGAGTTTCGGACGCCAGAACTATTGCAGCCCTACTTTGACCGGGGGGTGAAAAAGGTGATTGTGGCTGCCCCGGTTAAGCAAGGGGCGCTGAACATTGTCTATGGCATTAATGACCACCTCTACGATCCAGCAGAGCACCACCTGCTCACAGCCGCATCCTGCACCACCAACTGCCTTGCCCCCGTGGTTAAGGTGATCCAAGAAGGCTTGGGGATCGAGCATGGGGTGATCACCACCATCCATGACCAAACCAACACCCAGACCATCGTCGATAAGCCCCATGCGGATCTACGCCGAGCCAGGGCCACTGGACTATCCCTCATTCCCACCACCACCGGATCAGCCACGGCGATCAGTCTGATCTACCCCGAGCTGAAGGGCAAGCTCAATGGCCTGGCTGTCCGGGTGCCGCTGCTCAATGCATCCTTAACAGACTGCGTGTTTGAGGTTTCCCGACCCACCACCGTGGAGGAGGTGAATCAGTTGTTTAAGACCGCCGCTGCTGGGGACCTGAAGGGCCTGCTGGGCTACGAGGAGCGACCTTTGGTGTCCATTGACTATAAGGATGATCCGCGGTCTGCCGTGATTGATGCCCTGTCCACCATGGTGGTGGATGGCACCCTGGTGAAGGTGTTGGCCTGGTATGACAATGAGTGGGGCTATTCCTGCCGGATGGCGGAGTTGGCCCAAAAGGTGGCTAATTCCATCGCCTAGTTTTACCCTCTTGTTTTGTTGTTGTTCTCTTTTCTTGCCCTAGCCATTCACCCCAGGGGCCAGAATTATCACTCCAGATTTACCACCATGGATTCTGTTACCAAGCTTGATCGGACGGGAATTCGCAACTACGCCATTGTGACAGCCGCCTACTGGGGGTTTACGGTGACCGATGGGGCCTTGCGCATGTTGGTGCTGCTCTATTTCCACACCCTCGGCTATACCCCTTTGGAAGTGGCCATGCTGTTTCTGTTCTATGAAATCTTTGGCATTGTCACCAATTTGTTGGGCGGTTGGATCGGTTCTCGCTTTGGCGTCAAGCTCACCCTTTATGGCGGTATTACTCTGCAAATTGTGGCGCTGCTGCTGCTCACGCCCGTGAATGATACTTGGGCCATGGCCCTCGCGGTGCCCTATGTGATGGTCGCCCAGGCAATTTCAGGGATGGCGAAGGATTTGACCAAGATGAGTTCTAAAAGTGCCATTCGTCTGGTGATTCCCCAAAATGCCCAATCTGCCTTGTTTAAGTGGGTGGCGATTCTGACTGGGTCTAAAAATGCCCTCAAGGGGGTGGGCTTTTTTTTAGGCAGTCTGTTGCTGGGGGTGTTTGGCTATGTCCATGCGTTGCTGATTATGGTGGTGGCCCTATTGCTGGTGCTTGGGTCGGGGCGATGGCTGCCGTCGGGTCTGGGTAAGGTCAAGGCCAAGGTTAAGTTCCGACAGCTCTTTTCTAAAAGTCGGGAAATTAACATTCTCTCGGCCGCTCGATTTTTTCTGTTTGGGGCGCGAGATATTTGGTTTGTGGTGGGGTTACCGGTATTTCTCTACGGGGGTCTGAATTGGTCCTTTCAGCAGGTGGGGGGCTTTTTAGCGCTTTGGGTAATGGGCTATGGGTTGGTGCAATCTCTGGCCCCCACCCTATTACGGCGGTTTGGTTCTGGGCGTCCGCCCCAGGCCCGCACAATTCGATTTTGGACGGGGGCGTTAACGCTAATTCCGGCGGCTATGGCCCTAGCCCTCCAGGGGGGCAGTCCAGCGGGGCCGACCATCGTGATCGGCCTGATGGTGTTTGGCATTGTGTTTGCGTTTAATTCATCGGTGCATTCTTACTTGGTGCTGGCCTATACCGAGGATGATAAGGTGGCCTTGAATGTGGGCTTTTACTATATGGCCAATTCGGGGGGACGGCTGGCCGGAACCGTGCTTTCCGGTCTGATGTATCAGCTTTATGGGCTGGTGGGTTGTTTGTGGGGGTCCACCTTGTTTGTTCTGCTGGCAGCGCTGATTACGTTGAAACTGCCTAATCCAAAGCCCGCGCAGTAGTTAGGCATTATTCAAGGCCAATTCCACCAAGTTTGGTACCTGTTGGATCTGTTGATCGCTCACCATTAAATTTGTCACTGCCCTGATGGTGTTTGGCCCTACGGCTAAAATGTAAACCCCCTTGAGCCTTAGCCGCTCCACCAGAACCTGGGCGGGCAAGGACCTGGTTTGAAACATCACAATGTTGGTTTCCACTGTTTTGGGCTCGATCATGATGCCTGGAATGGCCTGGAGCCCTTGGGCCAAGGTGCGGGCATTGATGTGATCTGCCTCTAAATAGGCGCTGTGGTGCTTGAGGGCATAGATGGCACCGGCGGCCATCATGCCTGCCTGGCGCATGCCGCCGCCAAACATTTTGCGGAATCGTCGGGCCCGCTGGATAAATTCTTTAGACCCGGCTAGGGCGGACCCTACTGGCGCGCCCAGTCCTTTTGAAAAGCAAACGCTGACTGAGTCAAACGGTTCCACGTAGTCGGCTGCAGAAATGTTTTGGGCGATGCAGGCGTTCCACAGGCGGGCCCCGTCGAGATGCAGCTGCAGCCCATGGTGCTGACACACTTTTGCAATGGCCTTAATTTCTGGAAGGGGATAGATTTTGCCACCGCCCCGGTTGTGGGTATTTTCGAGACAGACCAGCTTAGTGCGGGGAAAGTGAACATCGGTGGGGCGTAATACCTGCTCTAACTCGGTGGCGGTAAAAACACCGCGATCGCCTTGGATCAACCGACACGTTACCCCCGATAGGGCCGCTGGAGCACCGCCTTCGTAGTAGTAAATGTGGGCCTGGGATTCTAAAATAACTTCGTCCCCTGGCTCAGTGTGGGCCCTCAGGGCGATCTGGTTAGTCATGGTGCCAGAGGGCATAAACACTGCCTCGTCTTTGCCCAGTAAACTAGCGACGTATCGTTCTAGCTGATTTACGGTCGGGTCATCCCCTAGCACATCGTCCCCTACCTCAGCGGTGGCAATGGCTTCCCTCATGGCCTGGGTGGGCTGGGTAATGGTGTCGCTTCTTAGGTCAATGGGCATAGGTCAATGGTCATGGGGCGATGGCCGTGGGTTTTAGTTTGGCAGCTGTCTACAACCGGCAGGTCTCTGCTGGCTGACAGCGCTGGTTACGTTGGGCAATTATAGTTGCTAGGTCAGGTCGACCGGTGAGTTTTAACCGCCAGTTGGCCCAGATTTCGTACAATTTATCCACTACCGGGCCAAGGATTGGCCACTGGGTAGGGGCATACATCCAGCCGATGCCCAGGACTGTATAAACCTGACGAAAGACTTGAACATTTTCGATAACGGTGCCGTCTGGCAAAATGGCATGGATGCGGGCCATTGCCGCCTCAAAGGAAATGTTGCCATGGGCCGCTGGGTCATAGTCGTCTGCGGCAATGTCTGTAAAGGCTACTAAGCCTCGACCGTTGTCTTTTTTTTGTAAAAAATTTACTTCCCGCAAGCACAAGGGACAGGCACCGTCATAGAGCAGATTAATTTTCCAGTGGGTCATGGAGCTGAAAGCTATAGAGAACGGCTATATGGGTGGCGTAAATTGGCTGAAGGCTGGCAGCAAATTGCTGGGCCCCCCTCTTGCAGTTTAGAGCGTTTTTTCAAATTCTGCTGGTGACCTCACTAGGCCAAGAACTGGTTGAGGTCGGGCTGTCTGTCGCCTAGTGGAGTAGATATTGTTTGCTAGGTGCTCGTGGCCGATGCCCCCTAGGGTTCTCCTCGTTTTAGTCCCTTTAATGTGCGTCGTAAATTTGGCACATTAGCAATTAGATAATCGACTCGTTTACGCCAGTCCTGGAACATTTCTTGGCGAGCGTTGGGAAATAGGTCAAATAATTGGTGGGCCGTTGCTAAATCTTCTATTTGGGTGGCGCGATGGGCAGCAATGGCAGCATAGGTATTCAAAATGTTTTCTAGCAGGGGGCGATAGTTTGCAGGACAATTGCGACGAATAGGTTCTGGCTCTAATAGCATGGGCCAGGGGGGAGGTACGCGCTGCCACACACATAGGTCTGAGGCTTCGGTGTGGTACCACATGAGGGGACGCAGGTCTCGGTAAATGGGATAGTTGAGGATGACCTGCAGCCATAGATACATGTCTTCTCCGTAGGTGCAACGGTCTTTGGTATAAAAGCCACCAAAGCGATTGATAATATTGCGATCGCACACAATCGCCCCAGAGTGGAGCACATCCAAATTTGGCTTATGCTGTTCCCGAGGCAGCCCTGTGGACAAACGCCATCGACCAGAGGTGAGACCTAAAGCCCTCAGGGTTTCACCCCAATCCGTCCGGGTTTCACCCCGGTATTGCCCGGTTAAACATAGGGCACAGTCGGTCTGCTGTTTGAGGTGCCGTAGTGTTACAGCTAAAAAATTGGGCAACCATTCATCATCCGCATCCAAAAAGGCAACATAGTCTCCTGTTGCCAGCTCTAATCCTTTGTTGCGAGCAGCTCCAGGCCCCTGGTTTGCCTGCCTTACCAGACGAATGCGGGTATCCTCCATGCCGCTGACAATGGCCCCACCCCCATCTGTCGACCCATCATCCACCACCACCACTTCCAAATCTGCCATCGTCTGGGCCAAAATAGACTCCACAGTGCGGCCGACAAATGGTGCCTTGTTGTATAGAGGAACAATGACGCTGATACAGGTCATAAGTAATGACAGATGCTTCGAAAGGTACCTATGGGAACATTGTATCAAGCCTGGGCAGGCGATTGTCAGCTACGATTTACTGAGTCACAACCGTCCAATAATAGCCATCTGGAGCAATAAACGAAAAACTACGCTTGCCAAACTCATTAGTCACCATGTCGGTAATTTGTTGGGCTGAGCTAGATTTGATCCGCTGCCAATACTCCTCTAGCTCTTGTACCCGATAGGTATACAACGACATCCCCAACACTCCTGGCCGAGACAGTTCTGAAAAATCAGGCAACACCAACGCCTCAGGAAATCGGACGATGTATAAGCGCCCAGATCTAGCCGCTTGCCAATCTGTTTTTGATGAGCGGGGGTCATCAAAAGCTGTTACCCAAAATTGTTCTCCAGGTTGCAGATCAAAGATCTGTCGCCCACCCCGGGCGGTTTCATAGGTACTCTCCAGGGCATCCTGCACCCGCAGTAGCCCCAACACTTCATCATAAAATCGCAGGGTTTCCTGGCTGTCATCTTGCACCACCAGGCCCATGTGGGTCACCTGACTCGCCTGGAATGGAGACTTTTCATGGGGCTGACCGTAGTCCGGCACCGTATAGTTAAATCGCTCAAACATGACCTGTCGTGTCAAGGGCTGCAACAGTAACATTTCTCTCACCCCCACCAACGGATCTAAAAAAGGACGTCCCTGGGCCGTAGGATAAATCACGGTCCATTGGGGTGGCCCATAGCGAATGGGAAAACCATTGGCTTCTGCTTCCGCCGCATGGTTCCACAGATTAGTCACATCCAGGGTTAAGCTGGTAGCCCAACGATTTCCCCGGGCTTTCATGGAGACCATGCCCAACCCCTGATTGAGGGGACTATCCCACACCATGAGCCGAATTAGGCCATGGTCCGCTGTCTGATGGTGTAGTCGGATGGACTGGAGAGATGATGCTACTCCATAAAGCTGCTCAGCATCCGTGGCGGACAGTTCACCCGTTTCTCCTACGGTGTAGCCAAATTGTTGCCAATACTGAATCAGGGGTTGGGCATCCCTAACGCCAATACAGACTTCATAGATACCTTGAATGGAGTGGGATGTGGTTTGGGACATTGCCTGTATTGAGGTATCTAAAGGTAGCTAATAGGTCGCTAAAATCTGACGACAACTTTACCGCAGTTTTGACCGCTGAGGAGATAATTGACCGCGGTTGGGATGGCCTCAATGCCATGGAAATCAGTGGGATCAACGGCCACTTTAATTGCCCCTTGCTGAAATAGGGCCAGAAGTCGATCGCAGGCGGCCGGGACTGCTTCCGCATAGTGGGGCAATAAAAATCCTCGTACTGAAGCTGCTTTCCAAAAGAGTTTTTCATATATCCGGGGTCGGGAAACAACTTCCAATGCTTGGCCATATTCAGAGATAAACCCTACAATAACAAACCGTCCCCCCACGGCTAAATGGTCTATTCCGGTATCAAACATCTGTTTTCCAACACAGTCAAACACTAGGTCGATGCCCTCGGGATATTCTTTGGCTAGTACATCATGGACGGATTCTTGATGGTAGTTGATGGTGCGATCGCATCCCAACCCCTCTAACAATTGCCCCTTAGCCTCGGACCCACAAGTCCCAATCACATGGTTACCCGCTAATTTGGCCAGTTGTACCGCAATGTGACCAATCCCCCCAGCCGCTGCCGTAATCAGGATGGTTTCTCCGCTCCCCATTTCGCCCACCCGTTCTAAACCCACCAGGGCCGAGATCCCGGTGGGCATCAGTGTCAGAATCTCGGGGATAGCCTCAGGTATCTGAATCGCCAGAGCGGCATCAATTACCTGATATTCGCGATAGCCCCCACCTCTGACGGTGGTCGCCACCGCATCACCGACGGTAAACCGGGTTACCCCAGCCCCCATGGCGACCACCTCACCCACCGCTTCCACCCCCAGGTCAAAGGGGGGCTGCAAATTCACATAGGGGACTTCTCCCCGGCAAAGCAGCGTATCAAACCCGGCATTGACCCCAGCAAACCGATTGCGAATCAGTACCTGGTGAGTCTCTGGCTGCGGTATATCCTCCTCCACAATGTCAATGGCTGATGGGAAATCATGGCTGCACTGTCGGGCCACTAGTTTGCGATACCGTTTGGTTGCCATGGGTTATCCCCCAATTTGAAAGATGACACCCAGGTACTCTCGATATCCACAGATTTTGTCACCGGCGACATCAAAGGAAATCGCCGCCTGGTTTTCATAGGGATGGCCCAACATCAGACCCTCAGAACGTACTTCAAACAGCACCGTATTCCCACTGTTAAAGGTTCGCTCTAAGGTTAACGTGAGTCCTTCGGGAAAAATTTTGGAAACAGTGGCAAAAAAGGCTTCAGCCCGAGCTTTGCCAGAATTAAGCCCTTTGAAGGGACCGGCTGGAAACCAGAAGGTAAAATCATCACTCAGGTAGGCTAAAAACCTGGACCAATCGCCCGTAGCTAGGCCGTGGGAAAAGTCTTGGAAGGCGGCTTGTGCTACATGGAGAGTTTCAGAGCTGGCGGATGTCATTAGGCCGTTACCTCATAACCTGACTGTGGCCAGGATATCAGGGCGTTAGGGTGCTATATCAGTGCTTGACGTAAAGGTTTATGACCATAGCCTTGAACTATGAGGAACTTTCAGCAGATGGTGTTGAGTTCTGGGTGGTTTGTGGTGGGTTGAGCTTACATTCTATGGCCACCTTGACGCTACATGCTATGGAGCTAGAGGCGATGTAGGGAATTTGGGCCTTGGTGTCTAAGCCAATGCCAAATTCGAGAACAACTTTTTCCACCTGGACTTCGGTGAGTGCTGCGTCGCGGATGTCTTTAATCAGATAGGTGGTATAGGCTTTGACCAGGGTGCCGACCCGTTGCGCCGGGGTGGGGGGAGCTGGTGGTTGAGTAGGAGACTGGCCAGGACTGGGAACGCCATGACGAGAGGGGTAACGCCAGACTTTTGGTGTAGGTCCATAGCCCTCTAGTTCTTCATCGCTATCAGAAGTTGGGGGAGCTGGAGCCGGGGCAGGGGGGGGCAGATCGTCTTCGAGGTCGTTTATAGGGGGGGCTGCTGGGGTTTCTATGGCCTGGATCAGTTCGCTGGTGTCGATGTCTTCGTTGGATTGGACATAGATGATGGTGTCATCATCGAGGCGGAAGGGTTGAACTTTGCCCATAGTGTGGTGTGGGGGATCGGGATAGGTGGACCAGGCCAAAGGGGCTGAATGCTATTTTGGCCTATGTTTAGTATTTCTGTAATTACCCTTTCAGGTACCCAAATATAATTTAATTTGAACTATATTGGGACATTGCTAATGCTGACGGGCGGCTCATGAATCTTGATGCTCTGGTGGTGGGGATTAATAATTATGAGCATTTGCCGGAAGATAGACAGCTTAGAGCCCCCGCTAATGATGCCGAGCTAATCGCCCAGCGTCTGGAGGCGGAGGGGGTTTGGCAGGTGACTCGGTTGCCAGAGGCGGGGACGAAGAGCGGTAAACGGCGGGTCAGCAGCCAGAAAATGCTGGCGGTGCAGGAATTAGAAGCGGCAATTGAAGATTTGTTTTATCCGGATACGCAGCGAAATAAGCCGGATGCGGCGCTGCTGTATTTTTCGGGTCATGGGTTACGCAAAGTAAATCGAAGACGGTCAGAAGGCTTTTTAGCAGCCAGTGATGTGCATCCAGAGGATGATCGCTGGGGAATTTCATTGAAGTGGCTGCAGGAGTTGTTGCAGGATAGTCCAGTTGCAGCGCAGGTGGTTTGGTTGGACTGTTGTCACAGTGGGGAATTGCTGAATTTTGAGGAGGGGAATCCGGGGGAGCAAGGGCGGGCTAGAGATCGCTGCTTTATTGCGGCATCTCAGGATCATAGGCTGGCCTATGAGGGCGGTGGCAAGGTGCCCTACAGCGATCTGACGCGGGTGCTGTGGCAGGGGCTGGATACTGCGGAGGGGGATGTGACCAGCTTTGACCTGCAGCGGTTTGTGGATGATGATTTTAGTCAGCAAACTCAGCGACAGCAGCGGCCTTTGTTTCAGACATCTGGTAACAGCATCTTGCTGGTGCCAGGGGCAAAAAAGCCACAGCAGGTAATTGCCCAGGTAATCCGAGAAGAGAATCCCTACCAGGGGTTAAATGCGTTTACGCAAAGGACGGCTGAGTTTTTCTTTGGTCGGGAAGCGGCGGCGCAGGAAATTTTGCAAAAGCTAAGCCAGTCGCCTTTTGTGCCGGTGATTGGGGTGTCGGGGAGTGGTAAATCGTCAGTGGTGCGGGCGGGGGTGATGGCTCGGTTAGGCACATCGGCCCGGTGGATGGTGCTGCCTGCGATCAAACCGGGGGATTCGCCCATTGACCCGGTGAATGAGATTAGTCGGGTGTTGATCCAGGCATGTGCCCAGGATAGTCAGAAGCCCCAGGTGGCAATGGCGATGGGTAATGGGAATCTGGCTGGAGCGGTGGATCTGTTGCCGGGGGACGAAAATCTTTTGCTGGTGGTAGATCAGTTTGAAGAGATTTTTACCGTGTGTCCGCCGGAGCAGGAGGCTGAACGGCAACGATTTTTGAAACTGCTTGTGGATCTATCGCAACAGCCGGACTCGCGGCTGCGGGTGGTGACTACGATGCGGGCGGACTTTTTTGAACAATGTTTGACCTATCGAGAGTTTGGCAAGGTAATTAAACGGCAGCAGGTGTTGCTGTTGCCCATGGATGATGATCAGCTGCAGGCGGCCATTGTGGAACCGGCAGCAGTGCAGGGCTATGGCTTTGAACCACGGCTGTTGGAGCTGATTTTAGAGGATGTGGCGACGGAGAGTAACTGTTTACCGCTGTTGCAGTTTGCCCTAACCCAGCTGTGGGAGCAGCGAGACCCAGAGCGCCATGTGCTAACAGAAGCGGCCTATCGCAATATGGGGCGGCTGATGGGAGCGCTGAATAGCCATGCAGAATCGATTTATGGGGGCACTATTGCCGATGTAAAACTGCGGCTACGGTCCGACGAGCAGCGAGGGTGGGCCAGACGGATTTGCTTAAAGTTGGTGCGCACGGGGATGGCCGCTAAAGATACCCGACAGCGGCAGCCGCTATCGTTGGTGTTGGGATTAGGACAGTCACCTGCAGAAGAACAAACGATTCGGGAGGTGATTAAGGTACTGGTGGACGGGCGACTTTTGGTGCAGGGGTCTGCTGTGGCCATGGCGGCGGAGACTGCGCTGGAACGTTCAACACCGGCCCAAGATAATAGCAAGCCGGACGATGTTTGGATTGACCTGGCCCATGAAGCGCTGCTGGAGGGCTGTGCCCGGTTTAGGCAATGGCGGCAGG
This sequence comes from Leptothoe sp. PORK10 BA2, assembly GCF_034932105.1. Lineage (NCBI taxonomy): Bacteria > Bacillati > Cyanobacteriota > Cyanophyceae > Nodosilineales > Cymatolegaceae > Leptothoe > Leptothoe sp. PORK10 BA2. The sequence goes on from NZ_JAYGIG010000031.1 coordinate 34,167, forward strand.
AGAATCGGGATCTGCGGCGGCTGGTGCAGCGGGTGGAGGATGGTGAAAAAGAATGGCAACAGAAGGGTAAGCAGGAAGGGTATCTGTTGCAGGGGGGACTGCTGGCCGAGGTGCGGGAGCAATGGGAAATGCTAGAAGCTGAGCTGGGCCAGAGTACGCAGCGGTATTACCAGGAAAGCGAGCAGCGAGAACAGGACCAGGTAGCCTTTTTAGAGCGGGCGCTGACGGAGTCAAGGCTGCGGGAAGAGGCGATGCAAATTCTAAACTTGACCAGAGTACGGCCTCGCCCTGATACGGCTGTGCGGGCGATTCGAGCAGTGGGGGCTAGCAATCAAACGCTAGATGGACACATACTCACACCGGTGCAGAATAATCTACCGGCTGTGGTTAATCAAATCCATGAGTGTGGCTGTCTTCGGGGCCATTCGGATGCTGTTTTGTCGGTGGCCTTTAGCCCCGATGGCCAGACCGTGGTCAGTGGCAGTAATGACAAAACGATTCGACTGTGGGACTTGAACGGCACCCCCATCGGTGAGCCCTTCGAGGGCCATTCGGCTTCTGTTAGGTCGGTGGCCTTTAGCCCCGATGGCAAGACCGTGGTCAGTGGCAGTGATGACAACACGATTCGACTGTGGGACTTGAACGGCACCCCCATCGGTGAGCCCTTCGAGGGCCATTCGTCTTCTGTTTTGTCGGTGGCCTTTAGCCCCGATGGCAAGACCGTGGTCAGTGGCAGTTCTGACAACACGATTCGACTGTGGGACTTGAACGGCACCCCCATCGGTGAGCCCTTCGAGGGCCATTCGGCTTCTGTTAGGTCGGTGGCCTTTAGCCCCGATGGCAAGACCGTGGTCAGTGGCAGTGATGACAACA
>NZ_JAYGIG010000032.1:0-34412 GCF_034932105.1 Leptothoe sp. PORK10 BA2
CCCAGATGAATTTGGCGATCGCTTACTCTGACCGCATTCGAGGGGATCGCGCCGATAACCTCGAGCAGGCGATCGCGGCCTATGAGCAAGTGCTCGAAGTGATGACCCGCGAGGCCATGCCCGTCGAGTGGGCCACCGCCCAGATGAATTTGGCGCTCGCTTACTATTCCCGCATTCGAGGGGATCGCGCCGATAACCTCGAGCAGGCGATCGCGGCCTATGAGCAAGTGCTCGAAGTGATGACCCGCGAGGCCATGCCCGTCGAGTGGGCCACCGCCCAGATGAATTTGGCGATCGCTTACTCTGACCGCATTCGAGGGGATCGCGCCGATAACCTCGAGCAGGCGATCGCGGCCTATGAGCAAGTGCTCGAAGTGATGACCCGCGAGGCCATGCCCGTCGATTGGGCCACCGCCCAGATGAATTTGGCGATCGCTTACTCTGACCGCATTCGAGGGGATCGCGCCGATAACCTCGAGCAGGCGATCGTGCAAGCGAGCCTTGAAAAGGCGATCGCTGCCTACCAAGATAGCTTGAAGATCTTCACACCAGAATTACTTCCCAATGACTGCCGCAGATCAGCCCGCAGTTTAGCAACCCTCTTGAGTGATCAACAGCGTTGGCAAGAAGCCGAACCCATGTATCAAATGGCTCTGGATGCGGCTGAAATCCTCTACCAAAGCGCAACCTTGCTAGACAGCAAATCAGGAGAGCTGCGAGAAACCGCAGATTTACCCCGGCGTGCGGCCTACGCTTTAGCCCGCGCGGACAACCGGCAAAAAGCCGTTGAAACCCTTGAGCGGGGACGTGCCCGAGGCCTAAGCGAGAGTCTTGATCGCGATCGGGTCGACCTCACTCAACTCCAACAAACCCACCCCGATCTTTACGGCCAATATCAAGAGGTCGCACTTCAACTCCGCAACCTGGAAAGCCAGCAGCGTGACCTTTCCACCTCCGACCAGCGCCATAGCCTCACCCCCACCGAACTGCGTGATACCGCTGCTGCCCTGCGCGACCAGCTCAGCCAAACCCTCATTCAAATTCGCCAGGTCGAAGGTTACGCCGATTTCCTGGCACCCCCTAGCTTTGAAGATGTCCGCGCCGCCCTGCGCCCAGACAATCCTTTGGTTTACCTGGCCACCACCCCCAACGGCAGCATGGCCCTGATCGTCACCGTCGGTGCGATCGACCTTCTGTGGCTGGATGATTTGACCGAGGAAACGCTGCGAGAAATTCTTTACGGCCCTGCTGATGAGAAAGAACTTAGCCGCTACCTTGGCGCTTACCAAGACTTTCGCAACGACTCCAGCGCAAACTATCCAGCTTGGTGCCAGGAAATCGACACTACCACTCACCAACTTTGGGATGTTTTGATGGGGCCACTCGTTGATCACCTACAAGCCCAAAATATTGGCCGCATTACTCTCATCCCCACTGGCTACCTCAGCCTCCTCCCCCTCCACGCCGCCTGGACAGAAGACCCCAACATCCTCACCGGTAAACGCTACGCCCTCGACGACCTCCACATCACCTACGCCCCCAACGCCCAGTCCCTTATCGCCGCCCGGGCCATATCCGATCGCGTTCAGACAAATTCAATCTTAGCGATCGACAACCCCCGCCAAGACCTCCCCAACTCCGAGCGAGAAATCCAGGCGGCGATCGCCTCCTTCCTCCCCCAAGCCACCATCCTCCGCCACCATCGCGCCACCACAGCTGCCGTCAAAACCGCCTTGTCCCAGGTTGAGATCGCCCACTTCTCATGCCACGGCACCGCCAACCTCAATGCCCCCCTCACCAGCGGACTCCTCATGAGCGACGGTCTCCTCACCCTCAAAGACATCTTTGCCCTGAATTTAGCCGACAGCGGTGGCCTTCGCCTCGCCATCCTCTCCGCCTGCGAAACCGGCCTGATCGGCATCGAAAACGCCGACGAAGCCATCAGCCTCCCCACCGGCCTACTCCAAGCCGGAGTCGCCGCCGTCATCGCCTCCCTCTGGTCAGTCTCCGACCTCAGCACTATGATTCTTCTTACCCGCTTCTACGATCTCTGGCGAAAGGAAGGTCGAGAATCGGCAGTAGCTCTACGTCAAGCGCAACAATGGGTACGGGACACCACTAGTCAGCAAAAAGCACAATACTTTAAGGAGTCTAACCCCGATCTTTTTCAACCCCTCATCCTCCTTCCCCCTGACTACTTTGCCCACCCGTTCCACTGGGCTGCCTTCAGCTATGTTGGTGTTTAGTACTGGTTCAAAATTTAATCTCTGGTCAAGATAATTTTAGATGTATACCTCCAAAGATGTTTTAGAAACCGCTCGTGTTATTCGACTCTACCTCCCCGATTTATTAGGGGCAGAGGCAGAAACCGTCGATCGAGCGTTAGCCGAGTTGCTAACCAGAGCCGAATCTGGTGAAGCGGTTGATAACCCAATTCTGGAATTGCTGGCAGAGCGTGACCCTACCCGTGAATGGACAAGCCAATGCCTGAACGACAAAATTCCACCCCCAGTCATGCGGAGCTATGATTCGTTAGCGGGTTCTGTGTCGGTTATTGATGCCAATGCCTTTGTCTGTGAAGTACCAGGCTGTTCTCGAATTTGGTATCGACCTAAAGTAGGAATCGAACCACCCCTCTGCCAGGAACATCACATCCCCCTGGTGCCAGCCCAATCTCAGGCAACTTAAGGAGGCTTATGTACTCCAAATTTCTCGAAGGCATGACCGGTAAGGTCTCAGAACAGTGGGTCACCAACCTACTGACTCCCGCCTTCGCGTTTTGGCTGGGTGGTCTAGCTGCTTGTGTCTACCGCCTTGGCTGGGCTCCCCTCAAAACCTGGGCACTACAACAACCCCAACCCGTCCAAGTTGGGCTGTTAATTGTCGGTCTCATCGTAATTGTCACCTCCTCCTCCGTTGCCCAAAAATTTGACCGGCCCATGCTGCGCTTTTTAGAAGGCTACTGGCCCCGCTGGATGAAACACCTCCGCCACAACCGTACCCAGCGATACGTCAACCAGTGGCAACAGCAACAGCAACGTTGGGGCACGTTATACGCTAAGGGGGAAGCCGCTCTCTCGGCTGAGGAACTGAACGAGTACGCCCAACTCGATTGGCTGGTCATGCATTCTCCATCCCAGCCGAACCAGTTTATGCCCACCCGCCTGGGCAACCTACTGCGCGCCTCAGAATACCGCTCAAAAGAACGCTACGGGCTTGATGCTGTCGTCTGCTGGCCCCGCCTCTGGCTCCTCCTACCCGACAGCACCCGCAAAGAACTCCAAGAAGCTCGCGCCGCCCTCAATACCGCCGTGCGGATCGGCTTTTGGAGTTTACTTTTCCTAGTCTGGACGCTCCTTGCCTGGTGGGCACCTCTGCTAGCGCTACCCGTTGCCTGGTTCAGCTACCGCATGGCCCTCAGTGCCGCCGCTGTCTATGTGGACTTGCTCGAAGCCACCTTCGACGTGCATCGCCACCTGCTCTACCAATCCCTGCGCATCAAGCTGCCGAAGAATCCCATCAAAGAAGCTGAGGATGGCAAAAAACTCACCCAATATCTTTGGCGAGAACCGGATCCAACGATGCCAGACTTCCACGACCCGCCCAAATCATAGCCAGACCAAGATCATCGCTCTGTAGACAATGAAGAAATAACCTACCCCAGATCGATCAATCCAGACGGTAAATCGAGAGTAACATCGCAGTAGTATCCATCTTCATAGCCCTGCCCAACCCGATAGAGTATGCCTTCCCTATCAGCCTCAAATACAACCCTCAATCGCTCCCAAGTTTCAGGCTGATACTGCCCCCGCTGCCCACCTCGCCAGATCACCGCCCGGCTCAAAATTTGCTTGACCTCAGCCAGCAATTGCCAGCCACATTCCGGCTCAATCACATCACTTTCCCACACCTCAGAAATTAGCTGCACTGCATCCGGTGCTAACCCCTGTGGCTGTAGATCTTGAGGTAACCCAATAGCTGTCGTCATTTGCAGGTCAGACCACCAGGCCCACCATTCAGTACGGTGGATGAGCCCAACATTAGACGCATAAAGGATGTCTTCAGCAGGGGTTCCATCCAACCCTGCCAACCGTAGCGCATCCGACTGTGAGATCGCGACATAATGCCGCGTCCAATAACGCTCCATCAGCATTCCAGCCCTCTATTCAGCGACTGAAGTGCTTAGCCCATGGAAGTAAACGCCGATAATGACACTATCCGAGCAAAATCGAGACCCATGAATCAGACAAGTACTGACCATTTCAAGTGACTATTCACGAAAATCAGTTCATAAAACGTCCGTAACCTAGTCCCCCGATTCCGTTAAAATGCTTGCCACATATCAATTACAGCTAACAAGCAATCTGTTACGGCTACTTCGTACTGCTAGCCGAAAAAAACCTATCCGGATTTCTCCTTATTCAGAGGCGAATAAAGTCATGAGGGTGTAGCTCTGATAAAGAATTTGGTGTTATTTGTGGCTTATGCCTTTGCCGCCAACACTTGGGCAGCGGTCAGCACCAATTCTGGAAATAACGGCGACAGAATCGCCTGATCACCTTGATAGACCTGCTCTTCGTAGAGACCATTGACCCATTCCAGTACCGTCACTTTCTGATGTATGGGATCTGCAATCCAATATTCTGGGATATGCCGCCCCGCATATTCAGTCCGCTTGTGGCGATAATCGCGCTCTTCCTGCAGAGGGCTAACCACTTCAATTACTAAATCGGGCGGTGATATGTCATGGGTAATCAGCCGCTGCTTCGTACCTTCTAGAGCCATAGCTGCTTCCTCAGACAGCACCATCAAATCAGGTTGACGAGCATTCGCAAGCTTTCCACTAACGGCAATTTGAGCGTTCATACTCAAACGATAGTGGGGAATACCCAGGTTCAAGAAGGAGGCATAAAGAAATGATGCGGTGCGATCAGCTAGGTCACTGACGGGTGCGATCTCAATCAATCGACCATCCACCAGCTCACAACGGGTATCCATACCATCGTCATAGCTGAGGTACTCCTCCAGGGTCAGGGGTTTTGTCGGGATAGTCATGATGGGCTACAACCCTTTTCAGACCTGATTATCTGATCCTAACACTCTGAACTTAGAGGCTTCCCCTCAGGTCAAACCACTGCTGGTATCAATTTCTGCTTCCATCCGCGCAATGGATCGCTCATAAACCCTGAGCCCCAGCAAAACCAGCCGAATCAACATCTGGTCCGGGTTCCGCTGACTGGCTGCCGCTAATTCTTCAATCCGGTCCGTTGGAATGTGCTCATTAAACAGCAGTAGATTCGCCTCTAACTCATGCACCAGCCCCCGCCGATTCTTGTGAGCATTCTCCCGCAGCTGCTGGCCAATGGGGGACGTCAGCACTAGCTCTAATAATTCAACTAAAAACGGAGATCGCTTCTTACTCCCCTCCGCTTCACATTGAGCACTAATTTCAGCCAACAGCTCAGTGCTCATATAAAACGTTGGACGGCACCCTGCCTCTTGAGCCAGTTCATCATCACTTGCTTTCGCAGGTTTCCCAGACGAGACAGATTCGACCATCAGACCGTTATTCCAAAAGATGTGCTTTTATCCTACTCCTTAGGACTTTGAGTCAGTCACTACCCCTACTTGCTTCATACAAGCACCAACGTATCTACAAGGAATCATAAAGCCGATATAGATTTCCTTAAATCAAAGAACGTAGTACTTATGCCTTCACGCTTTCCCCGTGAGCCTTACCCAATTAGTAACAGCCGCTCTAACTTCATCGGCTCAATTTGCTTAACCTTTGGTAAACAATCCTAAAGTAAATCGAAAGGATAGGGTTTATTCTGTAAACTTCAGTCAGTATTACTAAGTAGTACTTTTATTCAATTAGTGCTACTACTCAATGACCTGAGGTAAGCATCTGTTATCTCAGGAGCCACACCACACCATGTCAGGGTTATGTCTACCGACTGCCAACGTATTTCTCATCAGGAGTCGGACCATGAAGCAACGTTCATTACGATTCAATCTTCCAGCCTTAGAGCAGCTTCCATTTGCTAGACCATTCGCCCAGTTGAATACCCGCTTTAGTCGCCTAAGTCACTGGCGCGTGATGGGCATCCTCGGCGGTATTCTGTTGTTCGCATTCATCATCTTTCAGACCAATCCCGCCTTTGCTCAGCTATTCGGCACGGCAGAAGAACAAGCTCAAACCATTTTTGGGCAATACATTGACCAGGGCATCATTGACTTCTTGTTCGGTATGCTACGCATTGTCGTCTGGATCTCTGCTGTCGGGTTTGTCTTCTTCGCCATCTACCAGGCCCAGCGGGGAGAACAGTGGCAACCCCTTCTCCAAAATGCCTTTATTATCATTGCTGCGGTGGTGGTAGTCGAAGGCTTGAGCCAATTATTCTTTGGCGTATAGCCCATGGCCGAGGAATCACGGCTGTACTGTCCCGTTAACCAAAGTATTGGACAGACCCCCAGCCTCGGCCCCATTCCCTCCAACCTACTCGCCCCTAGCGGTGCCATCCTGGTCTGTGCCTATGTGCTGACCCAGGTAATTTTACAGCTGGGTTTTGGTGTCTTTCTTCTGGCCAGTGCCTGGGGCATGAGTACCTGGTGGGTTGTCGTGGGCGAAAGGACGTGGAAATTTACCCATAAGTTTGTACCGGTTCCCGATTGGAACCGAGGCCATGTGGTCTATCAACCGCACTTACACCATGAGCACAACCAAACAACGACTCGGAGCTCAACGCTACCGATTCAAACCCTTTGAAGATGAATCTCACCTGGAATGTATCTGTCGCCTCCAGGTGAGAGATCGGGATGTGGGAGCCTATTTGTTGAACTGTCGCAATCAGCTCAGTTTTGTCTTTGGCTTTCAGGCCGTGGGCATTCACACACTACTAGCAGAGGGCCAAGCTGAGACGGTTTTAGCGCGTTTAGAATCGGGCCTTCAAGGCTTTCGACCGGGTGACCGCTTACGGATTCATCTGCAGTCGTTCGGTACAGATTATCAACGCCAGCAAGAACTGTCTGAGCGGATAGAGTCCACATCCACACTGGAATCCCAGTTTCTACTGCTGGCACAACAACGAGCAACCCGAGACCGGACAGCCGCAGGGCACCGTCAACCCAAACAGCTCTATCTCTTTGCCACCTATGTGTTAGAGCCCGGCAAAGACGCTCGCTCTGACCGACTAGAGCAGGCCCTTGCCTGGATTATCAGCCGGTATGACACCTTCAAAGGTCTGAAACAAGAAAAAGAATCTCAGCACTATCAGCAGCTATTGAATCAAGCCTTTACCGATGGCTATCTCCATTGGGAACAACAGCTCAATAGCCGCATGGGTTTACACGCATCTCCTATGGATGCTGATGCCCTCTGGGCCTATCTTTGGCATCAGTTCAACCAGTCGGCACCACCACCTGTTCCCCAGTGTTTGACCCTAAGCGATCAGGCGGGTCAACTATCTCTCCAAGAAACCGTCACCGTGTCCCTCCATGCCAGTTCTGTTTTGATTCGGGGCGAACATGGTCAGCCCACCCACCCAAAAGCAGATCGCCAATGGGTGCGCGTCAAAGGTAAATGTATCGGTGCCGTTGCCCTAGAATCCAAACCCGCTGGCTTTATCTCCCCCGAGCATCAGCTCTACTACCTGTGGCAAGCCCTGTCTCAGTTTGCCGATTATGACTGCGTCTGCGAGCTGGCGGCAGCCGACCGGACCATGACCCGCATGAGTTTGCAGCGGTTGACGCGCCAGAATATGACCGCCACCTTCCGAGCCAATATGCTCAAAGATGTAGATGTGGCGTCCCAAATGCGGCTGAAGCAGGGGGTGGCTGCCCAAGAAAAAATCTACGAAGGAGCCTTACCCATCTGGGTCAGTGTGGTGGTCTTTCTCCATCGCCATAATCCCACTGAACTGAGTGAAGCTAGCCAGCAGCTCACCAATGCCTTCCACCAGGGAGACTTTATCCGTGAAACCGAAGTTGCCTGGCAGCTATGGCTCAGGTCGCTGCCCATTGTCTCTGGCTGGCTGCTAGAAGATGGCCGCAAGCAGCTCTATCTCACCCATGAAGCCCCAGGGTTAATGCCAGTCGCCTTTCCCCGCCCGGTGGATAGCCGAGGGATTGAACTGATCACCCATCAGGGTCAGATGCCGATCCAAATCGACTTTGCCCAAAAACATCGCGGCATCCTGATCTTTGGTGAAACCCGCAGCGGTAAATCTGTCCTGGCCGCTGAAATCTTCGTCTGGGCCATCGCCTGCGGCATGAACGTGATTTCCCTGGACTATCCCAAACCCGATGGCACCACCACCTATACCGACCTGGTGAAGTTCTTTGGTGACCAGGGAGCCTACTTTGATATTGGTTCAGAATCCAACAACCTGTTTCAGATTCCAGACCTGCGCCACCTAGATGAAAAGCAACGTCAGGAACGACTGGATGACTACAAAGAATTTCTAGTCAAAGCCCTGGACACCATGGTGATGGGGACCGAAACCGAGAACCAGCTGGGTAAGCGGGTCCATACACTCCTATGGCAGGGACTCGCCGCGTTTTTTAATGATGTTGCTATTCTCCGTCGCTATGATGCGGCATTTGAAACAGGGTTTGGGAGCGAAGACTGGCAACAGATGCCTACCTTGGCTGACTTTGTGGAGACCATGACAGGTCTGGAACTGGAGGTAAATTCCCCCTTAATCCAGGAAGCCTTGGCCACCATTTTGTTGGAATTACGAGGCTGGTTATCCAGTCGGGTGGGTCGGGCCATTTCCCAACCCTCCACGATTCGCACCGATGCCCAGCTCACGATCTTTGCCCTGCGTAATGTAGGCGACAACATTGAAGCGGCGGTGTTGGCTCTGTCTGCTCAGTCCATGGCCTTTCGCCGAGCGTTGGAAGTGTCTGACTCGCTCCTGGCCATTGATGAAAGCCCGATTCTGTTCAAATACAACGGCATCGCCCAGATTATTGGTCAGGTCTGCGCCAACGGAGCCAAGTCCGGCATTCGGCCCCTGATCATCGGTCAAGACCCAGACACCATTGCCAATTCGGTCGCTGGGTCTCAAATTCTCCAGAACCTCAATACCCGCTTTATCGGTGCCATCCAACCCAATGCCTTGCCTTCCTATGAAACCCTGTTTGGCTACTCACCCCAGGTGCTGATGCCCAATACCGATGAAGCCTTCCGGATTGATCCGGTGCAGATCTGTTCCCACTGGCTGGTTGATGCCGATGCTCGTCTGACACCTTGCGCCCACTATCCATCCCCTGAACTGCTGGCCGCTGTAGCCAACAATCAAAAAGAACAACATGCCCGACAGCGGGTCCTGGCCCAACACGACAACAAGTTTGCAGGCTATGCCGCTTTTGCCCAGGCTTACGTTCAAACCTTGCGAGCAGGTCAATCCATGGACCACATTGCTGCCCACTCATAACCCCTAGGAGGTTCCCATGACATCGCAAAAACGACGCTGGCGACGACTATTCATCGTGACCGGCACCCTACTGCCGGTCCTCACCCTTGGCACTGCTGCTGCCTCCCTATTACCCGGTGGCTTACCTGGCGACTGGCATCAGGGCGTATTGGATACCTATCTCAATCCCCTAGAGCAGCTGATGGGCCGAGCAGATCCCATTCGAGAAACCATTATGGAAACGGCATTGGGAGTACTGTGGGACGAGCTCAAAGGCAGCACCCAAACTGAGATTCCAGATCCCTACAAAGTTCGCACCGCTGAGGTAGTGAAAGGGGCTGGAGTACTCACCAACAGTCCCGTCGTCCAACGCCGGGATCTAGGCAATCTAGTGGATCAAGAAATGGCCAGATCCCTGGCAGCTCCCGTTATCGGAGAAGAAGGCAATACCTGGCTAGAAGAATCCGCTCAGCGCACAACAGATCTGGTGAACCAGAGCGTGCAGCAAACAGAAGAAGTGGTCAGCCTAGCGGAAAGTGCTCAGGGCATGGGCGTCACCCAGGATGTGATGAAACAAAGCGCCCAGATTGATGCGGAGATTGCTAAGCTGCTCACCCAGCAAACCCAGCTTACGGCTGATAACCACACCACCTTACTGCAGCTCCAACAACTGCAGGGCATTCTGGCCCAGCTCGCCGCCGATACCAGTGAAGGCATAGACGAATCGAATCGTCGGGACCGATTGGAGCGTCAGGTGGCAATCTCCGGTTCAGCCCAGGCTCCCATCTACCTGCCCGGTGTATTAGGTACCCAGACTTCATCAGAGGAGTAATCCCTATGACCGCCCATGTCCTGGCCCAGGTAACCGGGGGCCTCAGCATTATTGAAGATAGTATCCAGCAGCTTGAAGCCGTCCAACAAGCTTGGGATGACCGATGGCAGGAGATTTTTACCCAGTCCAATGGGCTCTATCTCGGCATCAATCAGTTTGCGGCGGTCATTTTGGTGGGCACCTTCATCTTTTTTGCTGTCGGCTGGGTTAAAGAAGCCATGGAGCGGGGCATTTTTCCCGCACTCCCCCATGTACTATGGATGCTCCTGATCGCCGTGCTGCTCTTTGACAATGGTTCACTGCTCGGTTCAATCACCCTCGGCATTCGGAATGTTATCAACGCCCAAACCCAGGTAGTGCTATCGGTGCAAATTGGCGAAGTCTCCATGGTGGAGGCCCTCAACGATGTGATCGTCTCCCAGCAGGCCAAAGCATTAATTCAGCGGGAATATGCCGAATGTGATGCTAAGGAAGGGCAGGCCCAGATTGATTGCTTTTTAGACGCCGGGGAACGGTCACAGCAAATCCTGGAGCAAGAGTATCGCCGTCAGGGGTTTTGGAGTGCCGGGCTGCAGCGGCTGTCCCAACGACTCCAACAAATCGGCCAACAGATTCAAGCCGATTACCAAGATGGATCACCGCCACCGGGTGGCAATCTCTTGGGTGATTTTCTGGTGCATAGCTTGGTGCAGACCGGCAGTCATGCCCTGGCCGAACAAATCTTGAAAGGGTGGCAATGGGCCTTTGCCAACATTCTAGAGCTGGCCATGTTACTGACGGGGCTGATGGGGCCGATTGCCGTAGCGGGGTCTGCCGTTCCTCTCCAGGGCCGACCGCTGTGGGCCTGGTTAACCGGATTTTTTAGTCTCGGCATGGCCAAGTTTTCCTACAGCGTCATCGTGGGTTTGGCGGCCACCGTCGTTGTTACCGCTGAAGTTCAAACCCAGAGTGATTTTGGTTTTCTTCTACTCATCAGTGTGCTAGCTCCCGTGCTAGCACTATCCATTGCCGGTGGAGCCGGGATGGCCGTCTTTCGCGGCATCTCTGGTGGTGTCACCCGCATTATCGCCATTGGTTCATCCGCCTTGCCGTTACCCTAAACCACACCATGCAATTTAGCGATCTCACCCGCCGTGGGCGACTCCCTAGACTTGATTCTACTGATATTTTGCCGCTGGCCTTTGCCGGACTATCGGTGGGCGTTGGCATTCTAGCGATCTCGTTATTCTGGCTGGCTGTTTCCTTTTCTAAGTTGGCCCATAAACCGCTGCCCACCCTGGTACAGCAGGTGGACGGTCGTGCCTTTACCGTGCGCCCAGCCGACGTTCACTATCGCGAACCCGAAGTCATTCGACGGGTGGTATCTGACTGGGCGGTGATGACCTTTACCTGGGGCTCCATACCTGGCAAAGAAACAGAGACGATTGAAGAAGGCATTAAAGTCAAAGGCACAGATCGGGTTACTGAATCTGCCTGGGAAGCGGGGTTTCTATTAGCCAGTGACTTTCGTGATGTCTTTCTGGCTCAACTCGCCACCGAGATTATTCCCGATACCGTTTTTGATGGCCAGGTCTCGGCAGTGATTATTCCTCAAGAAGTCTCACCACCCCAGGTCGTAGCCCAGGGACTGTGGCAGGTGGACCTGATCGCCACGCGCATTGTCTTTGACGACACCAATCCTGCTGGCACCACTATTCCCTTTAATCGACGGTTCTATGTGCGGGCAATTGAACCCCCCAGAAAACCCCTAATCAAAAATGCATCGGACTATCAGCAGGTGGTTTATCGCCTGCTGGAAAGCGGATTACAGATCGATGAAATTCGGCCTATTCATGGGGAGGAGTTAAGCCAATGAATGATGAACCCACACTGGAGAGTTTACGCGAGATGACCGGGGCACCCAACCTGGATGAACCCCTGGTCAGTGAAACCGCCTTTGATGCGGTGGAGATGAAGTCAGAACGACCGGCCTGGAAGATGCCAGTGCCAAAGCTGATAGCCGTCGGCTTAGCTTTTGTGCCCGTCTTTGGTATAGCAGGTTATTTCATGTTTGCCAGCCGACAGACTGATAAACCGGATGTAGCAGCGTCCGAGGATTCAACGGATACAGAGGTGGCTAATGAGATACCCAGCATCACTGAAGTAGCCCTGGAAGAATCTCGTAACGAAGTTGCCCGGTTGAAATCCAATCTGGCCTTGAGCGATCAGGCGTATGTTCAACAACAGTCTCAGGAAGCTGCCAAGCCGAAGTCATCATCGGCATCCACGGCAACACCCGCACCCAAGGTAACGACTAAGCCAACCGTTTCAAGACCCGCACCCGTGGTTAGTACCAGTCCTCGACCGGCACCCGTCATTGATTACCGCTCCACATCCAGACCTGTCCAGGCAACACCACCTAGACCCACACCTGCTGCATCACCTCGTTTTTCAGATACTGATCCGACAGAGCGTTGGCAAACACTGGCTCGTCTAGGTAGCTACGGCACGATTCCACAGGTTGAACCAACAGAGCAAACAGAGATGGCGGATGGCGGTAATGACATCGAGACCATACCTGTTGCCCAGATTTCACCGCATTCGGTGATGACGACAGTACCCACGAGATCAATCCCTGGTCCAGAAGAACAAGAGCCTGAAGCTATTCCAGAAGAATCAGGACCCATAGAGCTATCCGAACCCATTCTGGTGGCGGCTACACAACCACCCATTCCTGAAAATTTGCCATTAGAGAGCCCCCTTCAAGCCCAGGTTTCTGCTGACATTCTCAGCGATGCCGAAGCTCGCATCCTGGCAGAACCGCTTCAGCCACCATCGCTGATATCAGGCACCTATGCCGCTGGAGAACTGACCACCCCAGTTGTTCTTAATGAGTCTGAACAATCCAGTCGTTATGTGGTGCGACTAAATGAACCCCTGATGGATAACAGGGGACGCACGGCCATTCCCAGTGAAAGCGATCTCACCGTTGAAGTGGAACCCGTTGGGGATGATCGGTTGGTGGAAATCTCAGCGGTATCTGCTACCTGGCAAGAGGGTAACAATCAGCAAGAAATCCTTCTACCGGAAGCCGTTGTTCAGATTCGGGGTGCCGATGGCCATCCGCTGATCGCCCAAGGGTATGGAGATCCCGGTGGTGAGATTGCAGCCCTTGATGCCAGTGAAGTGGCCCTGGGTGCTGTTCGCAGAGCATCCGAACTCTACACTCGACCCAATACTCGTGTTCAGACCAATGACAACAGCACGGTGGTTACCGAAGAGAATCCAGATCCCAATGTCTTAGCCGGTGCCCTGGAAGGCGGCACGGATGTGTTGCTAGACATCCTGTCTGAACGGAATCAGCAGGCTAGGGATGCGATTCAGCAACGACCCCAGGTGTTGTACCTGGCTGAAAATACACCAGTGCAGGTGTTTGTCAATACCTCAATGCAGTTGCCCATGTAGCGGGAGGTGAATGATGCAACGTTTGATTACTCTATCGATAGCTCTGCTGCTATGGGGATTGGCAAAACCCACCATGGCCCAGACTCGTTCGGTTGAGATTCCTGAGTCCCGGTCAGTGGATGTGGAGTTACACCGGGGCCATGGCGTTACCCTCAATTTTCGTTCTCTGGACGCAACCATTCAGCGAGCCTGGTTAGATGATCTTTCCAAAGTCACCATAGACTTTGACGATTCCAGATGTGGCGTTGTAGAAGCCTCAGAGGGCTGTGCGGCCACTGTGATTCATCTGCGGCGGATTCATCCCATCGAGTTTCCCGATTTACCGGCCACAGCGACCACGATACTCACGGTTGTAACTGGCACGGATATTTATACGTTTCAGCTGAGCTTCCCTAATGGCAGCATTCCTGACTATTCAGTTCTGGCTCTCCAGCAAGGGGATGGCCCTAACCTATCCGGCAATCCCACACTCACCGCCGTCACGCAAATCGAACAAGGGTTACAGGTGGCTCAAATCCGTCGCCTGATCTCCCCTAACGATCCCCTATGGCAGCGGATTCAGACCTGTTTACAGCTGATGCGTGATGGTGTCGCCACCGCTGATGCGGCTCAACGAGCAGGCGTCTCGCCAGACTTACTCGCTCGATTAATGGAATTTGGAGCAAGGAGGTAAGCCATGCTAATTCCAGTCTTTCGCACGATACGCCATCTGCTGATCATAGTTGTCGTTGCGCTAGCCATATGGCTATTGCCGGGTGCGATCAGCTCCGCTCAGGACTATGGAATTCCGACAGTAGGGGTAACCTGGGAGAACCAATATGGCCAGGTGCCTGACTGGTCCCAGCTGACGTTTCGTACCTTGCCCCCCATTCTCTCCGATGGCGCTTTTGAAGCTCCTTCAGAGATTAATGATGCCCTTGACTATGACCTTTCTCGGGTATGGCAGGCCGGACAAACCGCTGATACCTATCTGAAGCTGGGAGATTTTCAAACCAGTCTTTATCTTCAGCTGTTTAATCTCTATTCCATTGCTCAACTGACCGAGTTAGACCTTGAACAAGTGGCTCTGGGAGCCCTGGAGATGGTTGCTTGGCAAAGTCTGGATGATCTGGTAACCGCAATTCCAGGTCTGGGCAGTTTTGAGATTGGGGCGGTTCCACCGATCCAGGATCTGATCTCAAGTCGCTGGCCAGGAACACCGGGATTTAATCCCCAGGCTAATGACACCATTGTCGAATTGCTGGGTGAGTATCCAGACCTGGGAGAGTTGAACCTGGGTGATCTGGGCGATCAGCTGAACAGCTTTGCGATCTCCGATATTCCAGGTCTTGACACTGTCCCCCTGCAAAACTTCACCGACTGGGGCAATAGCACCCTGGGTGGAGTGCCTGGTTTAGCCGATGTCCCCTTCGACCAGATGCCGAACCCCATTGGTTCAGTAGGACTCCTGGGTCAGGTAGATGTAGTTTATGGACCTGCGGAACAGTCCCGACAGAACACAATTTCAGGTAGCTACCAGGCTGGCTTTAATGTGGCCTGTGAAACTGACTGTGCCCATGTGGAACTAACCGCCAGCGCTGAACTCCATGGCAAACAATGGATTTCGGGTAAATACCAGGAAGTCCCCGGTGGTGAAGGTATTCTGGGCCAGGTCAATGGTGGCAAAGAACCTACGGGTAGACATCCCTTTGGCAAGGTGGCCAAAGTAGCCGTCTGGGATGTGGATGAATCAACCGGGACCGTTAGTACATCCTTGTTTTTCCGAATCTGTAAGCGAGGTGGGTTGTTCTCTCCAGATCTGGGGTGTACACCCTATTTCATTGGACCTGTTCCCTTTTTGAGCTATACCGAAACCACCATGATGTTGGTCGGCCTGTTAGATGGTCAAGGTGGTGGCAGTAGCCCAGCATCTATTCCGACTGAAGTGTTAGATCGGGCGCGACAGCTGGGCATTCCCACAGAGGCATTACCCGGATTTATCAGCGATGGCTTTGGCTTGTGTGGTGATGGTCCTGGCGGGGTTGATTATTCAGCTCTAGCAGCAGCGTTCTCCAGCATTGAGGGCCATTATGATTCTGTCGGTGCCTATGTCTGTGATGGCCAGGGTAATTGTGGTCGAGGACTGGGCCGTTATCAGTACATGAGCTATCGCAGCGATGTGCGAGCCACTATTCGGCAACAGTCTGGCGGGGCTGCATTCCTGGCAAAAGTCGATTCGGGTAGCGCGATCAGCAACGCTGAGATTGATCGGTTCTTTCCAGCCACCCGTCAGGATGGCATTTTCAAACAGGACCAGAATCGCAATATTGCCCAGGCTCAACAAGAAGGGTTTTCCGGTGGTCGTCTGATTGAGCGAGTGGGTCAAATTCATTTTGGTGGACCGGGAGCCAAGATTGATGGGGGTTCTTCTGATGCCCATGGGCGATTGACCCTCAAAAGCTATGGTGAAACGCTACGCCAGAGCTACGAGACGGCCCTGGCTTCAGGGGGCAAACGCTGTGCCAAACAAACTGGCGGTGATCTAAACCAGCGCATCTTCCAGTCCATGGGAGAAATGGGCCGATTTGATAGCTCCTCGGGTCCCGATGGTGGGAACCTGGCCTGTGCCTGGGCGGTGAATCGGGTACTGGCCAATGCCGGTATTCAACCCGTGGGTGCCAATACGAACTATGTGCCCTCTGTAGAAGCTGATTTACGAGCAGGCCGAGGTACTCAAATTAGTCAATCTCAAGCTGCACCGGGCGACATTGTGATCGCCTCCACCGCAGGCCATATCGGCATTTGTATGAACCCAGGCTGTACCCAGGTGCGGTCTAATTCATCCAGTCGTGCCCGGTTTACCTGGGATTCGGACATTAACTTTGCGGGCGTTTACGGTGCTGGCCAAAGTCGAATTTATCGTTTGAAAAATTAGGAGAGTTTCATCATGAACTTCAAACACTATCGTCTATGGACTATTCTCGTTTTCACTGTTTTGCTGGTGGTGATCAGCGCTCCAACGGTGAACGGGATCACCCCTCCCAATCATCCAGTTCAGATTGCTCAGGCTACTGAGGATGATTCAGAACAGGTCACTCAGGCCACTCTAGATTATCTTTTGGCTGATGTCACTGAACCAGCTCAAACACCTTCTGTTACCCGCACAACCATTGTTGAGACCTACGCTCTGACCACCTGGCAATGGGGAGAAACAGGTGGCCAAACCGTGTTAGAACTCACTGACGAAAACTGGCAGGTGCTGGTGTCTGGGGGCGGTGCTGTGGATGCCGCCACACTGGTCAGCTTTGGTGTACCAGCTGATATTGCTGAGCAGCTGATGGCCCAGGATGCCTCAGGAGATTAGCCATGGGGTATCAGAGATGGCTCATGATTGGTGGCCTGTCAGTAGCAGTCGCTGTGGGGGTGTATGCCAAGGCATCATCAACAGCCCAAACTACCTGGCAGCTAGCGGGGCAAATTGCTCCGCCTGAATTACTAAAGCAAATCGGTGAGGAGCATCTTTCCTCACCTGAGCCAGTGAATCTCAGTCAGATGCGGGCTTGGAAAATCCATCAGCCCCGGCAATCAGCCCCCCTGTATCTGATAGATACCCGTGTAACGGATAGCGAACAGCAACCCCTTTGTGGAAAAGCAGGCTGTGCGTTTCTTGGCTACATCCCAGGTCAACAAGGTTATCAGACTGTTTTCAACACCTACCTAGATCCTCACTTGCCACCCAATACCGACCTGTTATCAGTGACGGATGAGCTGCAGTCCGGTCTGCCCACCCTGACCCTGCATCAGCTGGACGGTCAACAGCTACAGCGATTTACCGTTGCCTTTGATGGGACCTACTACGCCGTTGTCACGGTAGACAATCTTTCCCCAACCCATGAGTGATTATCTTCTACAACTGCAATCTCTGGATCTAAGGGCGTTACTGAAACCGCTCTTGGATTCGGGTATGGGATTTTTGCTGCTCGGGCTCGGGATCTTGTGGGCAGGTATGGGTCTGCTGGGAGGAGCATCCTCAAAGGGACAACTCTCAACCGGACGCTTTGGGGGACGGCAGGAACGGCTAAAGGCTAAAGCCACGGCTCGACAACAGCGTAAACAAGGCAAAACCGCTCAAGTATCTCTCAAGGCAGGAGACCTAGAGATTCCCCAGGCCCAGCAAAGCATTGTGGTAGCGGGTGCCCCAGATTCAGGCAAAACCTTTAGCATCATTGATCCAGTCATTTGCTCGGCCATTGACCAGGGCTTTCCTATTCTGGTTTATGACTTCAAGGGCTCTCAGGTAGCGACCCATGCCGCCTGGGCAGCCAGTCAGGGGTATAAGGTGTCTATCTTTGCACCGGGTCAGCCCTATACCGGCATCTGTAATCCGTTGGATTTTCTAGCTGATGCGACCGATTCATTAATGGCGGCTCAGCTGGCCAATGTGATTCAGCGCAATACCCAGCGGGATAGTGGCTACCGAGAAAATGACTTTTTCAACTCGGCGGGTACCAATCTGGTAGAAGCGGTGATGCTGCTGGCGAAGCTGACGCCCTATCAGGATCTGCTGATGGCAAGCAAGATTTTGAATCTTGCAGACCTGCCCAAACGGATTCGAGCAGCGGGCGAGAAGTCCTGGGTTCCGTCCTGGACTCTGGATAGCTTTAGCCAGCTGTTAGCGTCTGATGGAGCAGAAAAACAAATTTCAGGGATTGTGGCCACCGCTCAGCGTACCTTCAAGACATTTACCGGGAAACAGCTGGTGTCCAGCTTCTGTGGTGAGACAACGATTCCGCTAGACCTCACGGGCAAAAAGATTCTTTTTTTGCAGGCAGATATCCAAAAACGGGATGCGGTAAATCCTCTTATAGCTGCTGTTCTGCACCTGATCGTCACTCGCAATTTTGCCACGCCCCGCAAACAACCGCTGGTAATTGCTCTAGATGAGCTACCGACACTCTATCTGCCGGATTTACCCAAGTGGATTAACGAGTTTCGCTCCAATGGGTTTGTGGCGTTGCTGGGCTATCAGAACTTTGCCCAGCTGCAACATATCTATGGTCGTGAGTTATCCCGTGCCATCTTTGCCGCCTGTGGTACCAAGATCTTTTTTAATCCCAAGGACCGGGAAACGGCCCAAGAGTTTTCAGGCTATCTGGGGGATAAGGAAGTGAAATACACCACCCGGTCCCGTAGCTATGGTCAGCATACAAGCCGTAGTCAATCGGAACAGTTACAGCGAGTCCCGTTATTGACACCCGACCAGATTTTAAAACTGGACCAGGGGGAATGTGTCTTTATCAATCCAGCCTATCGCAGTGGCAAAGAAGCGTCGATACCGCTGCGGCTAAAGGTGAAGCTGAGTCCGAAACATATCAAACGCCAGCACCAAAGTGAACTGCTCTGGCAACAAAGTGTACGAGACCGGCTGATTGCACGAGCCGCTCAGCAGGATGGCATGGCCAATTTGAGTGAAGCCAATGAAGTCAGACAAACCATTGCTGAGACGTTTTTTCCGTTGCTAACAGATATGGATATCCCTTACGAGGGTGACCTGAGCGAAGATGAATTTAGCGAGGTGTTGTAATGACAACCAAACCATTACTTGAAACTGTTTTACCCCAAACCCAGGATCTGCTGACAGAAATGCCTGAGATTTTGGATGCCGTGACGGCAGCTCAACAACGACCACCGTTGCCGCTGGGCTATGTCCCCAGCGTGATCGAAGTGTTGTTTGAGGATGTGCTCTATCTCAAGTCGGTAGATGGAGTATTGCTGCTGGCGCGAGATTGTTTAGCCGACTATCAGCCTCGGTTTGTGGAATATCGCTTTGATGATGAGATAGCCCTATTTCAGGTGGGTTCAGACGTGTTAGTCAACCGGATTGCATCGTAAGGAGAGAATCACTATGCCATTTACGATTCGGACAGAAGATGCCTTGGCGATGCAGGAAGATGAAGCCCAACTGCTGATGGCCATTGGTCAGATAACCCAACGGCTCTATGCCACACTACAGCGTCAGACTCAACAGCCCCCTGGTCCTATTGAAGACAGCCTACGCATTCAGATGGGACGCCGGGTGGTGTATGGCACCCTAGCCGATGGCACCCAACGGCGGGAGCTAACGCCCAATACCCTGAAGGTGATCGTGGATGCTCTCCAGCGACCGGTCACACCGGATAGCGATCCAAAAGAGTATGAAGGAAAGGTTCCCAATATCGAAATTCGAGATCAGGGGCAGGTTCTATTTCGAGAAGAACGGGATGGGACGGTCACGGTTAATCAGATTCAGCTGACACTTGAGCAGGAATCATCTGAACCTGAGCCGATAGCTGAACCAGTTGTAGAGGAACCATTACCGGCATCCACCCCAATCACATCAGACCTGGCAAATGATGTAGCAGTAGCAGCTCAGCAGTTGCTCAATCCTCTAGGTCAAGAAGTCCCTACCTATAACGCGGTTGCAGTCGGTCAATACACCATTCAACAGCAGGGCGATCTACTCCTAGTTTCCCGAGAGGAGGATGTGATTCTGTCAGCACGACAAGGCACCATCCTGGATGAGCAGGTTACTCAGGTTGACTGGCAGACGTTTCATGACATCACTGAACGGATGCGGGTGGAGCAGTTGGGAGAAAGGCATGAACCTGTTACAGCCGAGCAAACACCAACTAAAGATAGTCCACCTGCACTGGCAGTTTTAGATCGAGAGATTGCTAAAATTCCCCATGAGCAAACTCGTCAAACCCTACAGGTAACGGCGACAGACTGGAAGCAGCAAGTTAAGACCCAGGTAAAACAAGGTGCTCTATGGTTAGCACGGCAGCCCCAGGTGCTGCGGGATCAGCGGCTGGCCTATGCCGTTCTAGGCCTGTTCCATCGCAGCTATGGGCGCACGGGAGAACATCATTACCGGCTGGGTAACTATCAACTTTCGTTTAAGGGCACTAATCTCTATACCTTGCGGGATTCTCAGGGTGTATTGATGCAGTTTCAGGCATTTCGGCAGCTGGGGCTGGGGCCTCGCATCAAACTGCTGGAGGTGAGCGACCGGCTCAGTGACTTTCAACGACAGGACCTGATCTCACTCAAACGAGATCAGCGGGTAATGCCTCAAGGGGCTTTGGATGTTGAAGCCAACTACGCGGCAAAAACGGATCGGGTGGAACGAACGGTGCGTGGTTTCTTACGCAATGTTGCCCGTGCCCATTGCTGGGACAAAGACGGTGGCCATTTCAAGCTAGAGATGGGAGCCGGTAACCTGTTACGGATTACGGATAAGCGCCAGGGTCGGGGTGTAGTCTTCCAACGTCAGGCCGGTGAGGTGTTCTCCAAGCTAGGGCCAAAGGATTTTTCCCACTTTGACCGGCTGGCCCAGCGAATGCAATCGACACAAATGCAGCCTTCGGTGTCAGCGATTAAACCGGTGGTCTCTCAACAGATGGAGATGGGCTGATGCAGATATCTCTGGCGGCAGCATTTACCAATCATTTTCAGGCGGGTCGGGGCTTTGCCACAATCGTGGCAGCGCGACAGTTTGCTGCCACGATTGTGGGTGAACCGGTACGGCCAGGAACAGCCCTGGCGAAACAGGTGGATGAAGCGATTGAAGTGGGGGTGGTACGGACCGCACGACAGCTGATTGCCCAGGCTGAGACCACCCATCAAGCCTATGAACTTCTGGTGGAGCTGCTTCAACGACAGCCCAATCTGGGGGTAAAGTCTTCTACTTCGGTTCTACAGCAGGCGTATAGCACTCCGGTGCCTATTGCCTATTTTGCCAGTGTGCTGGCGGGAATTACGCCAGAGACCACGGTGTATGAACCTACCGCAGGCCATGGAGCTTTATTACTGGGAGCGACACCTAGGCGCGTGATCGCCAACGAGATCAATCCAGATCGCTATGGTGAGCTAGCAACCCGTGGCTATGGACAACTCACCCAGGAAGATGCACTGGTTTACCGTCCAACGGAGCAGGTGGATGTTGTCATCTGCAATCCTCCCTTTGGTACCGTTGTAGACAATAGCCGACGCACCCGACGATTTCGGATCTATGACACCTGGACCAGCCAAATTGACCAGGTGATCTCACTCAATGCCCTCCAGGCGATGAAACCCGACGGTCGAGCCGTTTTGATTCTGGGCAGCAAGTTAGGCCGTGACACAGATCAGCGATCTGAGCGCTATAACAGTCCTGAGAGTCGGGCCTTTTACTATCTGCTCTATCAGCACTATCGGGTCATCCAGCATCTGTCGATCTGGGGTGATCTCTACCGCAAGCAAGGCGCAGGCTTCCCCATCGATGTGATTGTGATTAACGGCACGGGCACTGCCGAGCGGCCACTACCAGCGGCTGATGTGCCCCCTATCTACTCGGCATTTGATGATCTATATGAGTGTTTACCCAATGACCCCATCCACCATGATTTCTCCCTGGACCTATCCGTTTATGAACCAGCGTTATCCCAGCTTTCAAACGCTGTGGAAACCCCAATGGCTGCCATTTCTGTTCATCGTTCGACTGCCTCAGGAAATGCAAACCCTGACCGAGCAAACCTATCTGGCGCTGCTCCAAACGCGACTGGACGGGATGATTCAACAATCGGCTCAGGCCACATCGCTCAAAGAGACCCAGGCAATGCTAGCCAACAGTCTGGAACAGCTGGATTTAGCTCAGACAGTGCCACTGCTGGAGGACAACGATCTGGACACCTGGCGACAGCAGTGGAGCGAGACCTTGATTCTCAACAGCTGGCGATTCCAGGAACAGCTGAGACATTACGGCGTGGCCTTCCCCGTGACGGACCTGATCTTGCCGGATCATCCCAACTTTCTCGACTGGCAAGCCCTACACGACGACACTCCCCTGGAGGACTGGCTAGTCAACCTGACACCCTAACCCCAGGACCCGCCGTGGATGCCCAACCGAAACAGGTGCCCTATCTCCCCAAAAGCCAGGGCACCCAAACCCAAACCCTGATTCCGTTCAATATGGCCAGTGCGGCCCAGGTAGCCCTGGAGCGCTTTGAACAACGCTACGGCAATATTGATGACTATCTAGCGGCGCGGTTGGGCTACGGGTCTCGTTCAGAGCTGTATCAGTATTTGAGTGCAGAACAGATTGATGCAGCCGCCCTGGCCATTAGCCATATTGAACAGGGGGCAGGCTTTATCACCGGAGACCAGACAGGTATTGGGAAGGGAAGAATTTGTGCCAGTATTATTCACTATGCTCAGCAGCAGGGAAAAATTGCGGTCTTTATTACCAAGGATAAGCCCCTCTATGCCGACATGATGCGGGATGTGACGGATATTGGGATGCGGGGTTTTCGGCCTTTTATTACCGATAGCAGTACCGAGATTCCCCTGGCCAAGGGCGGCAGCCTTAAGACCAGTGGTGCCGCTCAGCAAAAGCAACAGATGGGTGACATGATGCGCCGGGGGACAGTGCAGCCCTATAGCGCGGTGTTTACCACCTACAGTCAGCTGCAAACGGTGGGTAAAAAAGAACCGCTGCGGCGACAGTTTTTGCGGGCCATTACGCCCAACGCCATTTTGATTTTAGATGAGGCACACCAGGCGGGGGGCAGTCAGCAACGCTGGCAGATCGATGGTCCTCTGGATCGGGCGACATTTGTGCGAGAACTGATTGATAACGCCGCTGGGGTATTTTATTCATCGGCCACCTATGCCAAACGCCCCGATGTGATGGACCTTTATGCCAGACGCACCGATTTGCGGCTGGGGGTGAGCAGCATTACGGCTCTGGAAACTATTCTGACGCGGGGTGGAGTGCCACTACAGCAGATTGTGGCCAGTAAGTTTGTGGCGTCAGGTCAGATGCTGCGGCGAGAGCGCTCCTATGAGGGGATTACGTTTCAGGCGCAGACGGTGCCGGTGGACCGGGAAGTAGCCGACCAGTTCTCGGCAGCGATGCGGGCGATTAAGGACTTTGACCGGGCCAAGCAGAAGGCGATTAAGGAACTCAGCAAAGAACTCAAAGCAGAAGCCAAGGCCCTGGGCGAAGATGGAGCCATTGGGGATGTGGGGGCCAAAAGTACCAACTTTACATCCCTGATGCACAACTGCATTGAACAGGGATTGTTGGCCCAGAAGGCAGAGGCAACGGTACAGGCAGCAATGGAGGCGCTGGGGCGAGGAGAAAAGCCGGTGATTGCGGTGGCCAATACCATGGGCAGCTTTATTCAAGCCTATGCGGATGCCCACGATCTCAAGGACCGTGACCCGATTGAGCTGTCGTTTGCTGATTTATTGGAGCGCTATCTAGAACGGTCTCGGGATGTGATTACCCGTGACTATCGCGGTGAGATGACGCGCCATCGGCTGAGTGATGATCAGCTGGGTATAAACGGGGTAATGGCCTATGAAGATGCCCTAGAAACGATCCGAGAGGGAGAGTTTAGTACGATTCCCATTAGCCCCATTGACTATATTGAACAACAGCTAGAGCGAGCGGGATACCAGGTCGCAGAGGTGACCGGGCGTAAAGCCGGGATTCACTATGACGCCGATGGGACAACGGCCTATAAGGTGAGACCGGACCAGGAATCGACAGCGAAGGCCAAGATTGATGCGGTAGCTCGCTTTAATGCCGGGGATGCGGATGTCATTCTGTTGAACTGTTCCGGGTCTACGGGGATTTCGCTCCATGCGTCGGAGAAGTTTGCCGACCAGCGGCCCCGGCATATGATTGTGGCCCAGGCAGAGCGGGACATTAATGTGTTTATGCAGATGCTGGGGCGAGTGCATCGCACCGGCCAGGTGGAGCTGCCGCGATACACCCTGTTGATGGGGGATATTCC
This sequence comes from Leptothoe sp. PORK10 BA2, assembly GCF_034932105.1. Taxonomy (NCBI): domain Bacteria; kingdom Bacillati; phylum Cyanobacteriota; class Cyanophyceae; order Nodosilineales; family Cymatolegaceae; genus Leptothoe; species Leptothoe sp. PORK10 BA2. The sequence continues at coordinate 24,495 of NZ_JAYGIG010000032.1, forward strand.
AGCAGAAAAACGACCAGGTGCGATTCTGTGTCAGAAGATGGCGAGCTTGAATGCCAATACGACAGCTGCCAGGGAGACGGATATCTCTCTGAGTAATGTGGTGGATTTTATGAATCTCTATGGTGAGCAGGTGGTGACTGACCTGCTCAATGATGATCCAGAGCTGAATGCCAAACTGGATTTTCCCACCGCTCAGGCCAGTGGCGATGCCTCTGAGATTGCCCTGGTGAAAAAGGTGACGGGACGGATTCCGCTGTTGCCAGTGGCAGAACAGGAAGCGGTCTACAGCCTGATTGAGTCGGAATATCAGGATTGGGTAGACCAGGCACGGTCTATGGGGGAGAACATTCTAGAGGCGGACCAGCTGGATCTGGATGCGAGGCCCCTGGCACGGATGGAGGTGATTGCCGATGAGGGGGATACCCAAAGTGAATTTACTGGACCCGTATATCTGGAGGTGGTGGATGCGAAGAGTGAAACGAAACCCCTGACCCAGCTCCAGGTGATAAATGCGGTGCGCGAATCTTTGGGACTAGAAACGGTTGACCAGGTTGAGGACCATGACCCGGATGCACTAGAAGCAAAGGCACAGCAACAGGTGGCTGCCACCATGAATACCCTAACCGAGGAGACAGAGACCTACCGGGCCACGATGGCGCAGAAAAAGCGAGAGCCGGAGGCGATCACCAAGTTTAATGACCGACTGGATGATCAGGTGCTGCAGGTGACTGAGGTACTCCAGGACTTTACGCCGGGGACTACGGTGCAGATCCTCACTGCTGGGCAGCGGCTGACATTTTATGGAGTGGTGGCGGGCATTGAGCAGAAACGGCGCTCAGGTAGTCCTGCGGCCCCCAACAATTGGAAGCTACGGATATTTGTGGCGGATGCCATGCGACAACTGACGGTGCCGCTCTCTAAGGTGAATAGTCACCGAGAAGGGGCTTTGCGAATCACCCGCCAGGAACAAGACTTTTTTGGGACGAACATTTACGAACTGTTTGACACTCGGCAGACGGCTGGGCGGGTGAATCGGCAAATCTTTACGGGAAATCTGATTCGGGCCTTTGAGAAATACCCCAGTGGCAAGCTGGTGAACTATACCGATTACCAGGGCGATGTGCGTCAGGGACTGATGATGGCTAAGGGGTTTGACATTACGGAGACCCTGAAAAAGGAGCCGGTGGTGTTTAAGCAGCCCTATCAGGTGAAGGCGTTTCTGACAGACCTGACCCAGCGGGAGGGGGTGGTGAAGACCCTGGATGAGTTGTTGCTGGTGAAAGCGCAACGCAATGGCACGGGCTTTGTGATACAGGTTCCTAAGTCAAAAGAATCCGGCGGCAAGTATTACCTGGATGAGGGGTTGATTGAGGCGGCAGGGTCGGACTTTTATTCGGTGAGTAATCGGATGGAAGTGGTGGTGCCGTCGGAGCGGATGGAAGCGACGCTGACGGTGCTGATGATGGAGCGGGGCTATGCGCTGGCAGCCTTTGAGCAGCAGACGATTGCGCGGGAGTATTTGGGGATTACGTTGCCGGAACTGAAAACGGTGGAGGCGGAACCGATGCCGCCAGTGAGTATCCCGCCAAGGGTGGTACAGCCCAAGCCGATTCAACCCATTCTGCAAAAGAAAGCGGTTAATCCAGAACCGGTGCCCGTAGATCAGAAGCCTGAGGCCGCTGATAAGACCGTGCCCATGGGGCATCTGGAAAAGCGGGTGATGCGGTTTCTCAAGGAGGCCGGGATTTACCAGGCAGTATTGGAAAGTGACGACTTTCATTTCAAGATTGAGAATGAGCCCTATATTCCTCTGGTAATTGAACGTCATGGGGAAGAGCTGTATCTGACCCACTATTTAAGTCAGAACGGAGACACCTTTATCGATACGGAAATGGTGTTCTGGTTTCAGGGAGAGCGTCTGGATTTTAAGGAAACGGCGGTACAGAACGCATTGCACGGGGGAGAGCTACGGGCACCCGACCGCAGTTTTGCCCAGGTATTCTCGAAGAACATTCTGGCCCAGGGGTTTGCAGAAGCGGCAAAAGCGCAGTGGCAGGTTCAGGAAAGAGATAATCAAAGCCCTGAGGTGGCGACTGTTGTTGAGGTAGGAGAACAACAGACCGAAACAACGGGTGAGGCCAATCTCTTTGATGTGGAGCAGTTCTCGACGACAGCGGGTCAACCCCGTAGTGAAGCAACCGAGCCAGATCCTACCTGGGATGTGTCAGCAAAGACTCCTGAGGAGACGCCATCTGTTGAGAAGCCTCTAACGCCTGTGAAGCAGGTGATCAATCATCCGATATCAAAGCCGTCGTTGCAAGAGGTGGCGGATGAGGTGAGGAATTTGGATTTGGAGGTGATAGCGGCCAATTTGGGGTTGGAGCAGGACCGCTATGACAAGCACAAGTGGCGCGATGGGGACCACATTATCAGCATTAGCCAGACGCTGTTTATGGATTGGCTGGCGGATAAAGGGGGCGGTGGGGCCATTGACCTGGTGATGCATGTGCAGGGGGTAGAGTTTCGCTCAGCGGTGGAGTGGCTGTCTGGGCAGGACCTGTCGGTCGTGCCCGTGATTGCGCCAGTGCGGCAGACGGAGTCGGAAGCAGAACCCAGGCGGTTGAAAATGCCTGACCCCAGTGAAAAACGCTGGGCGGGGGTGAAGGAGTATCTGGTGAATCGGCGCAAGCTACCGGAGGCGTTGGTTGACCGGGTGCATGAGAAGGGGCTGGTGTATGCGGATGACCATCAAAATGCGGTGTTTGTGCGCCATGGCTTGCAGGGGGGAGGCTGGCAGCGGGGTGAGGTGACGGGGGCCAGTTTGCGGGGCACCTGGGGGGAGCACAATAGCTATCATCGGCTGGTGCCGGGATCTGTACGGGAGTTGGGCTGGTTTCGGATTGGTACAGGGCAAGGATCAGTGCAGCGAATATTGCTGACGGAGTCGCCTATTGATGCGATGTCGTTAGCGGTGCTGGATAAGGAGCGGCGACAGCAGGGTGGGGTGACGGTGTATCTGTCTACGGATGGGACGGGCGGGGTGCCAGTGGAGGCGCTGAAGGCGGTTTTGCAGCGGAATGGGCAGGTGGTGGCGGCGTTTGATGCGGATAAAGCTGGGGAGATGATGGCCTGGCGGGTGGCGGCGCAGGTGCCGGGAGTGAAGCGGTTACGGCCTGCCTATGGGAAGGATTGGAATGAGCGGTTGGTGAATCATGGGCAATCGGGGCAGGCGCAGCAGACTGCTCTTGATAGGGGCTTACTACAATCGTTGTGGCAGTGGCATCAGGCGGCCTGGAAACTGGGGCGATCTAACAAGTATCTAACTCGGATTACTGAGGTTGCTATAGATGTAGTAAAGGGTAAGGCTTTGTCTGAGAAGGCTCAGGTGGCTATGCAGAAGGATTTAACCATGGGACAGAAGCCGATTAGGCATCATGTAAACAATCAGATGGCTCAAGTGCTGTGAGTAGTTGATGAGGTGCGTTCTCAGCCCTGATTTCAATCAACATCTCAAGACTTTAGATAACTAAAATTAGAATGCTTTAATCGTACAAATCAGCTGAAAATTACACGTATAGGCATATTCAGTAGGTTGGTTAGCCTTCCAAGATGATTAACTCCCCATAAATCACCCTTATGGGTACTGCTAAATTTCATGATTTATGGGATACAGATCAAAGAATCAGGCCAAATGAGATAAAAATCAGGATTTTTGAAAAACCAAATCTAAGTTGCTACGTTTTATAATAAGATTTTTGACTAACAAGCCTCATAGCATAGGAAATAAGATGAAATAGCCATTGTGCCAATAAAATCTAACATTACCATTGTGGGTCATTGTCATTAAGCATTTTTTGAATTCCTATGCTTGATAACGCTTATGCTCTAGTAGTTGGTATTGCTAATTACAAAAAAATCAACCGTCTTCCAGAAATAGTTCTGAAAGATGCTCAGGATGTTTGTGATTTGCTAACTAACTTGAAGTATTGCGGATATCCTTCCCAGAATGTTCGTTTACTGTTAGATGCAGAAGCTACAAAGGCTTCACTAGTTGAAGCCTTTACTGATCTGGCACAGAAAGCGGACAGTGATTCAACGGTTTTCATTTACATCTCTGGCCATGGTGGACGAATTGCTCATGGTAGCTATGCAGGCGAATATCTATTGCCTGTAGATGTAGAGATAATCTCAGATGAGTCCTTAAACACAACAGCAATCTCTGGGAAGCAGTTTACAGAGTTTCTACAGGCTATTTCTGCTCGAAAGGTAGTTATTGTTTTTGACTGCTGTCATGCTGGCGGGATTGGTCAACCCAAGGATGCAACTAGTTCAGATCTAAAGATAGGCTTTTCTGAAAATTACTACGATGCACTAAAGCAAGGGCGCGGTCGAGCAATTCTCGCTTCTTCTCGAAGCAGTGAATATTCCTACATTCTTCCTAATGCTGAAAACAGTCTTTTTACTCAGTATTTACTTTCAGGTTTACGGGGAGAGATTATTGGTGATGATGGTCTGATTCGCATCTTTGACGTATTTGAGTATTTGCAGCCCCGAGTAACCGCAGGACAAGCAAACCAGCATCCTATTTTCAAGGCAGACTTAGAGGAAAACTTTCCAATTGCTCTCTATTTAGGTGGCAAAAAAAATGTTGATGCTAGCGAGCAAGAAGAATATCGATACGACGCCTATATTAGCTATGTTGATTGTGAACCAGATTCAACCTGGGTATGGGATACGTTGATACCAAGGTTAGAAGAAACAAATTTACGTGTTGCTGTTTCTGGAGATTCTGAAGAGCCAGGTGTTGCACGAGTTGTGAATATGGAACGGGGTATCAGGCAATCCAAACGGACAATCGTTGTGTTATCACAAGCATACTTGAATGATGTGGTGGCAGGTTTTGAAAATATTCTTGGACAGACAATGGGAATTCAAGAAGGAACATACCGTTTACTACCAGTTCAATCTGAGCCTATTGACAGTAATAAATTACCGACTCGGTTAAGTATGTTATCAATTTTGAACCTATCCCATCCACGTCGGGCAGAGAAAGGATTTGAGCGATTAGTTAGTGCTTTACAAGGTCCTCTACCTCGCATGTAAGGAGAGTATATGGCAGATTTTGATCTTTTTATCTCCTATGCTGAAGCTAACAGAGCTTGGGTCGAAGGTTATTTACTCGATTCTCTTGATCAAGCAGACGTAAGTTATCTCTCTGAGGAAGCTTTTGCTCTTGGTGCTCCGAGACTCCAAGAATTTGAACGCGCAATACAGCGAAGTCAGCGAACATTGCTTGTTCTGTCTCCAGCCTATGTTGCTGATAGCTTTAATCAATTTGTTGATTTACTTGCTCAGTGCTTTGGTCTCGACACATCAACTTGGCCCGTTATTCCCTTACTGCTGGAACCTGTACAGTTGCCACCTAGATTAGCTGCCTTAGTTAGATTAGATGCCACCGATCCAGAGCGGTGGGAATCGGCCATTTCCCGCCTGTGTAGAGATTTAGAGCATGAAGCTCCCAGTCGAGTTAGATTACCTGACTGTCCGTATCCTGGCATGCTTCCTTTCAGTGAAGCAAACAGTGATCGCTTTTTTGGGCGAGATCAAGAAATTGAAGAACTTTTGGAACGATTACGATTAAGCCGATTTATAACTGTTATTGGTCCGTCTGGTAGTGGCAAATCGTCATTAGTACTGGCCGGATTGGTTCCAGCATTGCGGCAGAGCAATACCTTCGGTAATGGAACCTGGCTTGTAAAAACTTTGCGGCCCGGCATAGCACTCCTTGCAGTGCTCAAAGAAGCTTTGGAAACTGATGACTTACAGAATTCAAACCAGATTGTCAGTCAGTTGCTAGCCTCTCATTCTGAAACTCAGCGATTACTCCTGATCGTGGATCAGTTCGAGGAAATTTTCACACCTTCAGCTGACACCTTAACATCTTCAGAAATTCAAGACCGATTGACTTTTCAACAGGCACTTCTGAGCCTAATGGATGTTGCAAATTGCTACATAGTGCTAACCGTCAGAGCCGACTTTTATGCAGATTTGATGGCATCCTCTCTATGGCGATCTATCAGAACACATCGGATGGAAATCACTCCTCTTGATGAGCAAGGCTTACGCAGCGCAATTGTTCAGCCTGCGGAGAAGGTGGGTGTTTTTGTCGAATCTGCCCTGGCAGAACGACTGGTGACAGATGCGGCTGGAGAGCCCGGTATTCTACCCCTGGTACAAGAAACACTTGTTCTACTGTGGAGCCGAGTTGAAAGGCGTTACTTACCCCTTAGAGCCTACGAAGCCTTAGTACTGCCCCGTAAAGCTTATGGGCCAACTACAGCAGCTGTTCCTCAAACTGGCCTTCAAGTGGCGATTGCCCGCCGAGCTGATGCTGCCGTAGGCAGTCTCAGTAATGACCAGCAGGAGGTGATCGCTCGCCGCATTTTTCTACGTCTCATCCATTTTGGTGAAGGTCGAGCAGATACCCGGCGACAACAACCCGTAAAGGCATTACATGTAACTGGTGAAAATTCCTATGAATTCGATCAGACCTTATTTCACTTGGTTGACAACCGCCTTTTAACCCTCAATGGTGAAGAGGAGGCCGAGCGGAAGGTTGATATTGCCCATGAGGCCTTAATTTCAGGTTGGCCCCTTTTACAACAGTGGATCGGAGAAAGACGTGAGGCGGAGCAGACGCGACGACGTTTAACGGCAAAAGCGGAAGACTGGGTGCGATTAGGTAAAGAAGCCGGAGGTCTGTTAGATGCTGTGGAATTGCTGGAAGCAGAACGTTGGCTAGAGAGTACTGATGCGGAGGAACTTGGATACGATTCGGTTTTAACTGAGCTAGTAGTTGCCAGTCGGAATGCCCTTGAGGAAGCCGAGAGACAACAAGAAGAGGCACAGCAACGAGAATTAACCTTAATTCGAGAAGCCTTAGAGCAGGAACGGAAAGCAACCGAGCAGGAACGACGCGCTCGTAAAGCAGCTCAAACTCGCAATACCATTGCAACGACATTTTCGGTTCTTTTAGCAGGGCTGACGATGCTAGCACTTTTTCTGAGTAGAACAGCCCGCATCAGAACCATCGAGGCTTCCATGGTGGCTTCTGAATCACTCTTTGTTGCGAATAAGGACATTGAGGCGTTAACGGAGTTGATTGGCACCGGGCGTTTACTGCAACAGCCGTTTCTACCCATGCCTGGGATTAAGACTCGATACGAGCTTCATTTTGCGAAGCTATTGGTTCAACTGCGAGAGCAAAATCGCTTCAAGGCCCACGATAATTGGGTTCTAAGCGTAGATGTGAGTCCGGATGGCCAGACGATTGCCACGGCCAGCTCGGACAATACCGTCAAGTTGTGGCAATTTAACGGTGAACCGCTGCAATCTCTAACCGAGCATCAAGACACAGTGGTGACCGTGACTTTCAGTCCTAATGGTCAAACCCTGGCTTCTGCCAGTTTGGACAATACGATTAGACTCTGGCAACGGCAGTCCGATGGGAAGTTTAACCTCAAAAATACTATTCAAGAACTAAACTGGATGACTGCCATCACCTTCAGTCCGGATGGAAAAATACTGGCTGCTGCGGGAGCTGATGGAACCATAAAATTTTGGGATTTGGCCGGAAATGCCCTCACAACCTTCTCAGGTCATGAAGATCAGGTGATGTCTGTGGCCTTTAGCGATGATGGAGAGCGGTTGGCCTCCGGCAGTGAAGATGGCACTGTCAAGCTTTGGAATGTACAAAATGGTGAACTTGTGCGAACGCTCCAGGCAAACAGCCAGGTCCTTGGAGTTCGGTTTGTCGGGAACGAGAGAATTGTCGCGGCCAAAGAGGACGCCATAATCCAAATTTGGGACACAGAAGGAAACTCTGAAAATACCCTCCAGGGCCACAGCGACAGTGTCTTGTATTTGAATGTCAGCCCTGATGGTGAAACGCTGGCATCTGCGGGTCAGGATGGCATGATTAACATTTGGGACTTGACTTATGGCACGCTTCTACAAACCCTGGAGGGCCATGATGCAAGTGTCTCTGAGGTTAGCTTTAGCCCAGATGGGCAAGCCCTCGTCTCAACCAGTCAGGATGGCACGGTAAGGGTTTGGGATCTTGATGGCGTGTTACCGGTTCTTGAAGGGAGTACGGTAAGTTTTAGCCCTGATGGACAAATGGTGGCATCGGGAAATGAAGCGGGTGAGATCAATCTATGGATGCCTGACGGTGAGCTAATTAGAACGTTTCAAGCTCATGAAGCTGAGGTCATTAAGGTTCGCTTTCACCCTGATGGCAAGCTCATTGCATCGATTGGAGGAGATGGATTAGTGAAGCTTTGGAATATTGATGGAGCGTTGAATGGGGTATTGGAAGGACATACGGATAGTGTTTACGGTATCGATTTTAGTTTCCGAGATGACTTGATTGCTACGGCGAGTGGAGATGGCACTATCAAGGTTTGGGATCTGGAGGGGAAGGTGCGCCAGACCTTGGAGGGACATAAGGGGAGTATACAGGAAGTGAGCTTTAGCCCTGATGGCAAGATAATTGCCTCTGCAGGTGAAGACGGTACGATCAAGTTCTGGAATACAGCTGGCAATTTGCTCAGATCAATAGAAGCACACAAGGATACGGTTTTTGACATCAGCTTTAGCCCAAATGGTAAGTTAATAGCCTCGGGAAGTGGGGACCAAACTGTAAAAGTCTGGGAATTAAATGGAGATAATTTATTTGTCCTAGAAAGACACTCAGATACTATTAGCAGTGTCAGATTCAGTGCAAATAGTAAATATATAGTTTCTGCTAGCTACGATAAAACGGTTAGAATCTCGAACATGAAAGGAGAAGAGCAAGAAGTACTTCTTGGTAGCAGAGATATTATCTTTGATATAGATCTTGATCAAAAATCCAAATTAGTTGCCGCTGCAAGCTTTGATCAAAGGATAATTCTCTGGAATAAAGACTTAAAGAACTTACTTAATTTAAGTTGTAACTGGGTGAAACTGTATTTTTTGCAGGCCAACAATATCGAAAACACTTTGAAAAGTCAATGTTCTAATTGAAGGTTTCAACCACAAGTAAATCTTTTTTGAACTTAGTCATTACAAAATTTATTTCTATGAATTGTGAGAAAGATTATGACATTTTATTTGAGCAGATCTGGAAAATTCCTTGGTTTGGCTATCTTAGGACTCATACTTTTTTCACTAGTGCACCGTCAAGACTAAAAACTAGGGTTGTTGAGAGTGTTGCGGTAAGCTTTATGCAGCGTACCGGAATCCTATGCAGAAAAAGTATATTGTCCGCCTAACCCCCGATGAGCGTCATCAGTTACAAGCGGTGATCAAAAAGTTGAAGGGCAGCAGCCAAAAAGTGCGTCGCGCTCAGATTCTACTGAAAGCCGATGCCGAGGGTCCTAACTGGACTGACCAGGAGATCGCGGATGCGTTTGAGTGTCGAACAAAGACCGTGGAGAATATTCGCCGTCGCTTGGTTGAGCAAGGGTTTGAGGTAACGCTCAATGGTGCGAAGCGACGACGTCCCCCCACGGATAAGCTCCTCGATGGCGAGCAGGAAGCCCAGGTGATTGCCCTGCGATTAGGGGCACCGCCTGCGGGGTATGCCAATTGGTCATTGCGTTTGCTGGCTCGTAAGGTGGTTGAATTGGGCCTGGTTGACACGGTCAGCCATGAGACGGTCCGACAGACGCTAAAAAAAATGGCATGACCGGGCGTATCCAGGTGTTATGGGACCCTCTACAAAAAAGAAAAAAGGGATGGGATAATACTCCCGTCCCAATCAAAAAACTTAGTCATGATTGTATCGTCTATCGAAGAGATCTGTCAGCAACTCCCAGAATGGTCTGAGCAATGGACCGTTTTTGAACAAGCCGAAAGCCTAGCAGGGAAAGTCTG
>NZ_JAYGIG010000033.1:0-28785 GCF_034932105.1 Leptothoe sp. PORK10 BA2
CAAGGACACGGATGAGAAAATAGATCCATAACACCACCCAGATTAGATCAGCTTTTGCTGAACCTATTATCGTCTATCGTATATACAACATGCCTTTACGCTGACCCACCTGGCGGAACCAGTGCCAATAAAACTGAGATGTCTAAAACCCTTGACCCACCTGATTTAGCCGCTTGAGAACGGGGCAGAAGCAAAACAGAAACTTGTCATTGTCCAGTTCCCTAAAGAACCCTGGACTATGTTAGGTCGATTGAGCAAAAGCATTATGCTGACTAATGCCTCACTCTGGTGCATTTTTTTCAAGGTACTTGATAAGAGCATCGCTCAGGTTCTTTTCAACTGATACCTCTTTAGGTTTATCTTTAGGCTCATTGAAAAGACTCCTGGTGAAGCAGTAGAAAACTACTCCTATTACGATTAACGGTTCGAGCATGGCACTTTCCTCAGAAGATTAGTAAAGTAAAAAAACAGCAGCAGGCATCTCACTGTGTACAGAAAATCAGAAGAAACCTGACTTAAACCAAAGGAATCCTGAAACAAACCCCTGCCCCTTGAGTTCCACAGGAATCAATCGTCAAAATCCCAAGTTGAATCCTAAGCTTAGTTTCAGATTCTTCGAGTGAGTCCTGGGAAGGGAGTTGAAGCTCAGGAATTTCTCCACCTATTGCCCGCCCAACAATCCACCTATTCCCCACCCAACAATTATATATATACGATTTCCATTCTCGTTACGAGGCAGCTCTTGGCTTTTTAAAGTCTTGAGGGGGACGACTTTGTACTCCACTTCCAACTCCTTAGGGCTTATTTCCGTCTGTGCTGACGATTGGTCTAAGACAAAAACATACTGTCCTAAAACGAGGCTAATAGTTAAAGCAGCAGCGTTTAGCATTCGGTTGAATTGCATGATTTCCTTTTGGGGCTTGAGCAACAACACCTTTACTTTAGATAAGGACAATGTCTTTTTATTGTTAGGAGGTGCTAGTCTTGATGCTTAAATCTGCTGATTAATCTGGAGATTTAAGCAATGCTAGAGTCGGTAAGAGTCCAAGCAAAGACTTTAGGATTTGAAGATTCTTGCCTGACTTTCTATGCTTTAAAGATTCTTTTGCACGAAATAGTCCGGAGAAGAATTTCCTCTCCGGACAACAGTTTTTATAAGCTGAAAGACACTGCGCAAATCTCAGTGCTGGACAAGCAGAATCTTCTGTTGTACGTGGCGCTAAGTTTCACCTGGCAAAGTTTTTAGCTAATAAGTCATGGATTAGAAAAAGTTAGGCCCACCATTAATTGGCTGAGGTAATGCCTGGAGACTGCCCGTGAAAGCAATGCTCTGGTTAAGCAAAGAGTTAGTGCCTATAGCCAGAGCCACCCAGGCAGATAGATGGCCACATGAAAACCAGGTTAACCATCCGGTTGGGTCAGGTTGCCAACCTAGGAACTGTCGTAGCTCAGACCGGTGAAATAGTCAAACATTTGAAAGCCTCTTATGGCTTAACTGAGCCCATACTACGGGTGTTGAGTTCAGGGTTCATTCAACGTTCTAGCCCAGCTGGCCACCGGAAAGAGACAGCTGTTTTAACCCATTTTGGTCGGTTGGGTTGCAGAAACGTGCAATCCCATTTTTTTAGCATTGACTCGTAGGTAAACATATCGGATAGTTTGAGCAAGCAGAGCTTTAGGGGACTTGCTGAGGCAAATCTCTATCTGCACGATTGATATTCGCCAGATTCTTGCCTTTTTAGATGATGCATCTTTACCGTTCTATCCTGGGTGGGCTGGTGTTGGTCTTCCACTGTGCTTATTTGGCCCAGGCCCAAACCACACCGCCCCTACCCAACCTGCCCCTGCCCGATTTGAGCGAACCTACTCGGCCTGCGCCCCTGGATCCACCGATTCCAGAACCACTGCCGCCGGAAATTCCGTTAGAGATTCCCGCCCCCTCAGCGCCGGATCCACAGCCCTTGTCCCCTGAGTTAGGGGACGTTCGCTTTTTGATCGATCGCATTGACGTCTTCGGCACTACCGTTTTAGAAGCTGAAATTGCCGCTCTGACACAGCCCCTGGAGGGGCAAGAGCTATCTCTAAACGACCTGCTCAACCTGCGTACCGAAATTACCAACCTCTATCTGCGTAATGGGTACGCCACCTCAGGGGCTTTTTTGCCGACCAATCAAGACTTGACTAGCGGTGTGGTGCAGATTCAGGTCATTGAGGGTAGCGTGGAGGCCATTCAGGTGAATGGGCTGACTCACCTGCGGGAGGGGTATGTGCGCGATCGCATTTCCCTAGCCACCCAGTCCCCCCTCAAGGTATCTCGGCTGGAAGATGCCCTGCGGCTGTTGCAGATTGACCCCCTGCTCGATCGCGTCGATGCCGAACTGACGGCGGGCAGCCGCCCTGGCCAAAACCTGCTAATTCTTGATGTGGCCGAGGCCGACCCCTTTGATCTGGCCCTGACCACAGACAACTCGCGCTCGGTGAGCACGGGTTCGGTGCAGGCCGAGGTGCTGGCACTGCATCGCAATGTGCTGGGCTTTGGCGACTTTGCCAGCGTGCGCTACAACCATACCGAGGGGCTCGATCTCTACGAACTGCGCTACGGCATTCCCCTCAACGCCTACGACGGTACCCTACAGGTGCGCTACGAAAAAGCAGACAGTCAGATTGTCACATCGCAGTTTGTCGATGCAGGCATTCGCAACGAGAATGAAACCTTCTCTGTTTCTTATCGTCAACCCCTCACCCGATCCATCAATCAGGAGTGGGCGTTGGGCCTAGCCCTGGACGTGCGCAGAAGCAGCAGTTTCATTCTCGACGACATTCCCTTTTCCTTTTCCATTGGGCCAGACAATGGCGTGGCTAGCGTCAGTGCCCTGCGCTTTTCCCAAGAATGGTTGAAGCGAGACATTAACCGGGTGCTGGCGGCGCGATCGCAATTTAGCCTCGGCCTCAATCTCTTTGACGCCACCGTCAACGACACTGGCACCGACGGCCAATTCTTCGCCTGGCTGGGGCAGTTTCAGTGGGTCGAGCAATTGCCACCAGGGTGGCTGTTGGTGAGTCGGCTGAACACTCAGCTCACCTCCGATTCGCTGCTGCCGCTGGAGCGCTTCAGCGTGGGTGGGCCAGACACCGTCCGCGGCTATGCCCAAAACCAAATCGTTACCGACAATGCCTTGATTGGCTCCGTCGAGCTGCGCATGCCCCTATCGGCAATTCCTAACGAACTGCTGCTCATCCCCTTTATCGATGTCGGTACCGGCTGGAATAACCAGACTGAAAACCCCAACCCCTCGGTGCTGATGGGAACAGGTTTGGGGGTACAGTGGCAACCCAATCAAGACATCAACCTGCGCCTGACCTACGGTCTGCCCCTCATTGGCGTACCCAACCAAGGCAATTCCCTGCAAGAAAGTGGCCTCTACTTTTCATTTACTTACCAGCCGTTTTAAACTACGTCCAGTTTAAAACCATGGGTTTTTCCTGGACAGTCACATCGAAATTAGTCCGTAGTCAAGACTAGGCCTTGACTACGGCCTTGCTGCAACCGGAACCAACCCTTACACTTTTCTGCAAGGTCTCTGGCCACAAACTGAAATTCGACTCGCCTGCAGGTGTCTTACCCTTTAAAGATGGGTGGTCAACCACCCCAAAAGGTCATTATGGCTAAGGATGAGCCAAAGCTATGGAGAACCGTTGATTGGCTAAGCACGTTCGCCCCCTAACCGATTTAGAACAGCTCGTACATTGGTGGCACCGGCACCAAGCAGAGTGGTTGGCGAACGAAGCCGATGGAATCCGCAACGGACTATTACAAGACCTATTTGCCATTCGGCGTCAGCTCGAGTTAACGCCTGACAAAGAGCATAATAGTCTAGCCTTGGTTGAAGGTTTATATCACGAGTTAGAAGCCCTAGGTAATCGCCTCAGTTCCCCCTATCTGCACGATTCCTTACCCTTAGCCATCCAGGATGCCCTACAGCAATGGCCAGCTGACCTTGCTCTTAGCCTCTCGATACCGCCCCATTGGCCGAGGGAGCCCCTGGAATATGTGGCTTTGCTGCAATCGATGATCGAGCATCTGAGGCAAATGTTGATCGCTCTGCCCAGTAAACCTCAATTATTGACATTGAGTCTGGCCGAAGGACATGCGGGTAAGCAATTGAGCCTGCAAATTGATGATGACACTGCCACAATTCCATCGTTAATTGCATACTTTGAAGCAGCAGATTGGGCCTATCATCTGAACACCTTTGAAATCTTAACTGGGGGTAAAGTAAGCTTGAGTTGTACAGGAAACACTATTCTATGGCAATTGACCTGGTAGTGTTTTTAATATCTACTCATTACCCTTAAATGCTCTGACAACCATGTCTAACCCCCAGACGCGTCAACAGCTATTAGTCGTCGATGATCATGATGCAGTACTCGGCGGTACCGTTGCTGCCCTAAAGCAAGAATATCCTGAGGCTGACATTCGTACTGCCAGTACAGCACAGCAAGTCATGACTAACTTGTCCATGGTGTTACCTGCGCTTGTGGTGATGGATTTGTCGATACCTGAAAAACCAGGCGACCCTTCTCAGACAGAAACGGGGATTAGTTTGTTGCGATCGCTAATGCAGCAGCACCCAGACCTCAACATTGTGGTACAGAGTGCCCATGTGAAAGCACTGGTACGGCTAAAACCTGCGATCGCAAATCATAAAGGTGGATTCACCATCGTCGATAAAAATTTGCCCCTGCGGGAAATGCTGATCAAGGTCGACTGGGCTTTGCAAGGAATTATCTACACACCCAAGGACATGAGGACGACTTTGGAGGTCAAACCCGAGTGGCTGACGGTGCTGCAACTGGCTTTTCACGATGGGCTGCAAGATAAGGCGATCGCCGAGCGGATGAATGTCTCCGAACGCTCCGTGCGCCACTACTGGACTAAGGTGCAAGACGCCCTGGATGTGTACCCCGATCCCGGTAAAAACATTCGCATTCAGACCGAGATTCGCGCCCGTGAGGAGGGGCTGATTGACTAAGGCGACTTATAGAAAACAGTTTCCCCAGTGGTGGACAGTGCCTACAGCGGCTAAGGTCACCGCATAATGCTGGCACTTTCTTTTCTGGAAATCTCCTAAGTTCTAAACCAAGTCCAGGTTAAGAACCCTAGCGCTGGCCCACCCTGCGGTCAGCAAGCTACACCCCCAACCCCTCTTCCGGAGAGCGAGAAAATCGTCAAAGTCCCTCTACCGGGGGAGAGGGATTTAGGGTGAGGGAAACTCCAGGTTTCGGGTTAGACAAGGTTTATGAAGGTTGGGATTACTCCCTAAGATCGCCGCAGCCCTAGCGATCGAAGATAGGAGCACAGGATCGCTTGATCAACTAACTGGGCGATGAGCGCCATTAGAGAGTGTGAAAATGTCGTGTATTTAAGTTTGGCTGCGTTTCGTTTCCTCACCATGGCCAATAGATTAGGGCACCTAAAACCTTCAAGGTCACTGAACGTTTATGCCAAAAAATAGGAGTTTTATGACAGTTGGTTTGTCTGAAATATTACGAGAGTTGCAGTTTTCTATCATGCTATCTGCTGCTTTTGGTTAATAATCTGACGCAACCCTGAAACATTGCCAGACTTAGCCTTTTGTAGAGTTGGCCTAGCTGTTTCAAACAATGGAGCAAACAGGCTATGAAATTGTCTAAAATTCTTGTACTACCGCTGTTTAGCCTTTCTCTGCTGGCCGCTGTGCCAGGCATTGCCCAGGCTAACTCTGCCCTGCAAGCCTGTGCAGGCATCCAAGATCCCATCCAACGCTTTTACTGCGAAGGGTCTATTCTCTCAGGCGAGGTATCTCAAGCATTAGTGAATAGCTACACTCCCCGCCAACGCCAGTTGGCTCGGGGGATTAGCGAAGTTGTCTACATCTTTTATCAACAAACTGGGCAACCCCTACCGGTGACTCAGGAAACCTTGCAAATTATGATGCAAGGTATTGGTGCTAGCGCTGATGAAGCACCGTTTGTTTTGGATCGCATGGTCGCTAACAGCAATGCTATTGCTGCTATGCTTCAGGCTGACAACTCCATTAATCGTGGCCAGGAGTTTTTGAATTGTCTAAATACTCAGGGAACGGGGTGCATTTTCTAGACGAGATTTCTCACCTGACGTTTGGTGGGAACATGCGTGGAACAAACTCATGGTTAGGCTTGATGGCGGGCTTGGATGCGATCGCAAATTCGTTGACGGCGAGTGTCGCGATCTGAAAGCCCCCCGACTGAAAGTATGTGCTGAGGCAAGCCTCCCATGCGCTCTAGAACAGTCTGTTGGGGCGACGGTGTGGGTACAACTTCCTGTTGAATGAGCTGGACAAGAAAGTTGAGCAAGGTGAGTTGCTCGGTCAGCGCCAGCTTTTGTACCTGCGAAAAGAGTTCTTGCGCCTGCATGGGTGAAACCTGACTACTTTGCTTAAGTACCTACAATTCTATTGAGTTATGTCCAGGTCTAGCCCCAGATCCCAGGGTTCTGCCCCAACCTTTGCCGCCCGCCTAAATCTGCCGCTAGATCTCTGGAATCTGGCCCACCAACCCTACTCGCAGGCGCGGCTGAGTACCAGGCGGCCATCGGGGAGTTGGTAGACGCTATCGGGCTCTTGTAGGGTGGCGGTGGGTGCGGCCCCGGTGCGGACGGTGCCGGTGGGGTAGGCGGAAATGGCGCTGTCGCCAGGGCGGTGGGGGAGGCCACCGCTGCCGGTAACCGTAAAGGAACCCAGGCTTTCGTCGGTGCGGGCAATGCAACTGCCAGCGGTGAGAGCGGTGGTGTCGGTGATGGTGTCTGCGAGGGAGGTGAGGCTGTTTTCGATGAAGCTGCTATCGCCCACGATAATTTGACCTGGTTCAACCCCACCACTGGCGTTGACATCAACGCGATCGTTACCATTTAGAGCAAACAGTTCTTCTTGGGTAAGGTTGCCAGAGCCAATGTTGGCATTTTGGCCAAAAAACGTGGTGCGACTGATGTCAATGTCGCCGCCCTGCCCATCGGCGGAAAAGGCCAGAATGTCGCTATCGTCCAAAGCAATAACAAAGTCAGCAATAATCGTAATGTTGCCGCCGCTGCCTTCGCCAAAGCCAACTAGAGTCAGAATATTACTATTCTCTCTAAGAATGAGGTTACCTGCTCGAATATCAACGCGCCCACCGGAAGTTGCTAGTGCTAACGAGCTAATCTCTCCATTGGTAACCCGTATTCGTCCATCGACATCAATCACCACATTACCCGCATTGCCATCGCCCAAGGTGCTGGCACTCAGTCGTGCGCCATTGCGCACCTCTAGGGAATTCGCCGCGATTTCCACATTGCCCCCGGCCCCAGTGCCTCCGGCTTGGACGCTGCTAAAGGCCGCACTGCTAAACTGGCCATCGGCACTGGTGCCGTCAAAGACGACGCGACCTTGCGCCTCAATCACCACATTGCCCGCATCACCATCGCCAAAGGTGCTAGCAATCAGTTGTGCGCCATTGCGCACCTCTAGGGAATTCGCCGCGATTTCCACATTGCCCCCGGCCCCAGTGCCTCCGGCTTGGACGCTGCTAAAGGCCGCACTGTTAAACTGGCCATTGGCACTGGTGCCGTCAAAAACGATGGCATCGCTGGCTGTAATGACCACATTGCCCGCATCGCCATTGCCCTCAGTGCTGGCTTGCAATTGTGCGCTATTGAGAACTTCCAAGGAATTCGCCGCGATTTCCACATTGCCCCCGGCCCCGATGGCTCCGGCTTCGACGCTACTCAAGGCATTACTATTATCGAAGACGACGAGATCGTCCGCCTGAATCACTACATTGCCCGCATCGCCATCGCCAAAGGTGCTGGCAATTAGTAGTGCGCCATTGCGCACCTCTAGGGAATTCGCCGCGATTTCCACATTGCCCCCGGCCCCGGTGGCTCCGGCTTGGACGCTGCTCAAGGCCGCACTGGGAAACTGGCCATCGGCACTGCCGTCAAACACCACGCGATCGCGGGCGATAATCTGTACATTACCCGCATCGCCATTGCCTCTGGTGTTGGCAATCAGTTGTGCACCATTGAGCACCTCCAGGGTGCCAGCGGTGAGTTGCACATCGCCTCCTGTCCCCATGCCAGTAGAGTCGACGCTGCTGAAGACCCCACTGGGGCTGCGACCGTCGGGGGTGGTACCCTCAAAGCGGGCTAGACCCTCGACTACCAGAATCACATTGCCCGCATCCCCCTCCCCGCCGGTACTGGTATCCAGCTGGGCTCCATTGAGCACCTCCAGGGTGCCAGCAATGAGTTGCACATCGCCCCCTGTCCCGGCGCCATCGGGCGCGATGCTGCTAAAGACCCCACTGGCACTGCGCCCATCGGGGTTAGTGCCCTCAAAGCGGGCCAGGCCCTCGACCACCAGGATCACACTGCCCGCGTCGCCCTCCCCTGAGGTACTGGCACTCAGCTGGGCTCCATTGAGCACCTTCAGGGTGCCAGCGGTGAGTCGCACATCGCCCCCTGTCCCGACGCCATCGAGCTCGATGGCGCTATTGGCCCCACTGGGCCTGCTACCGTCGGGGTTAGTGCCCTCAAAGCGGGCCAGGCCCTCGACCACCAAGATCACATTGCCCGCATCCCCCTCCCCTAAGGTACTGGCACTCAGCTGGGCTCCATTCAGCACCTCTAGGGTGCCAGCGGTGAGTCGCACATCGCCCCCCTGCCCCACGCCATCGAACCCGCTGGCGCTATTGGCCCCACTGGCGTTGCGACCGTCGGGGTTAGTGCCCTCAAAGCGGGCCAGGCCCTCGACCACCAGGATCACACTGCCTGCATCCCCCTCCCCTAAGGTACTGGCACTCAGCTGGGCACCATTGAGCACCTCCAGGATGCCAGCGGTGAGTTGCACATCGCCCCCTGTCCCCACGCCATTGGGCTGGATGCTGCTGAAGGCCCCACTGGGAGTGCCGTCGATAGGGTTAGTGCCCTCAAAGCGAGCCAGGCCCTCCACCATCAGGATTACACTGCCCGCCTTGCCTGCCCCGAAGGTACTGGCATCCAGCTGGGCCCCATTAAGCACCTCCAGGGTGCCAGCGGTGAGTTGTACATCGCCCCCTGTCCCGACCCCATCGGACTCGATGCTGCTAAAGGCCCCACTGCGACTGCCGTCGATAGGGTTAGTGCCCTCAAAGCGGGCCAGGCCCTCGACCACCAGGATCACACTGCCTGCCTCGCCCTCCCCGGAGGTACCGGCATTCAACTGGGCTCCATTGAGCACCTCCAGGGTGCCAGCGGTGAGTTGCACATCGCCCCCCTGCCCCACGCCAGTAGACTGGATGCTGCTAAAAGCCCCACTGGGACTGCTACCGTCGGGGTTAGTGCCCTCAAAGCGGGCCAGGCCCTCGACCACCAGGATCACACTGCCCGCATCCCCCTCCCCGAAGGTACTGGCACTCAGCTGGGCTCCATTGAGCACCTCCAGGGTGCCAGCGGTGAGTTGCACATCACCCCCTCTCCCCACGCCATCGGGCGCGATGTTGCTATTGGCCCCACTGGCGTTGCGACCGTCGGGGTCAGTGCCCTCAAAGCGGGCCAGACCCTCAATGTTGAGCGCGACGTTGCCGCCCTGGCCAGTGCCCAACACTAAGGCATTAATTTGTGCGCCATTGAGCACCTCTAAATTGGCTGCATTAATGCGAACATCGCCGCCTGTACCTTCTCCGCCAGAAGCAATGTTTGCAAAGGCCCCAGTGGTGCGGCTGCCATCGGTGCCATCAAAACGTACGGTGCCATCGGCATTAACCACCACATCTCCAACCACTCCCAACCCTGTGGTGTTGATAAAGCTGTTAATAACAGACACATCAGCACGAGCATCGAGATATACGGCTCCACCCTGACCACCAAAGCCCCGCGCATCTATGCCATCCCCATAGATGCCGTTTCCAGTGACAACAATATTGCCCCCAGCTAGGGCGGGATTGGGCTGATATTGATTCGTCAACAACACCAGCCCATTGGGAGCTGCAATAAAAACATCGCCAACGGTAATATCTGCTGTTGATGGAGTCTCTGTTGTAAAAGCTTCTCCAAAAAACGTATCGGTAACAGGGTTAAACCCTGTCAAAACTTCTGGAGGAGGACTGCCCAATGCAACAGGATTAACTCCTGCTCGTACATCTAATGTGGGTTGAACTGCCCCATCAATTTGAACAACAGTGCCATCTGATAACGTGATGGTTTCTTGCAAAAAATCAATTCCTACAGTGCCAGAATCGGGTGCGGTTATTTCAGCAGTACCAATGGTGACAGCGCCACCCGCCAAAATGTGGAGAGAACTACCAAGGTAATCTTCAATGAAGACATCTCCAAAAGCTCGAATAATCGGGTCAATCGGGCTAAATAAATCGCTTATTGAGCCATCCAGATTCTCCACACGAAAGCTACCCCCGCTCCAGTAGTGGGCATCGCCCCCCACCGGGTTAGCCGATCGCAGCACCATATCCCCATAGCTATACAAGCCACTATCCGGGTGGCTCAACGCCACAATATCCACCCCCTCATTCCCCTGCACCAGCAGGTCACCCCCCGCAAACCCCACAAACGGCGTATCTACCGCATCGCGAATCTGCACCGCATTCCCCAGCAGCGTCAGGTCACCCCCCGCTGCCACCTGCCCCTGCAAATCTAGATTGTTCGCCGCCAGGGTCAGATTCCCCTGCGCTGCAAGCTGCCCCCGATTTTCAATATCTCCCGAGGCATCGCTCAGGTGGCTGCTCACCAACGCACTCGGGTTCACCGTCAACAGACTGCTCTGCTCTGGTGCCGTGGCACTATAAACCCCACTCCCCACGGAGATCGCCTCAGCAGTGGAAGCATAAAAAGAACCCTCTATATCGAGGGCTACATTCTCGCCAAAAATAATGCCATTGGGGTTCAGCAAAAACAAATCCGCCGCCCCATCCACCCCCAACGTGCCGAAAATAGCCGAGGGGTTACCCCCTGTCACTCGGCTAAGAATCGACTCAATACCCACCGGGTTCGCAAAATACACCCGCTGCCCGTCACCAATGTTGAACTCCAAAAAGCTATGAAACAGGTTTCCCTCTTGCACCGCACCGCCTTCAATTAGGTCGGCCACGTCTCCCCGCACATCTATCCCAGGGGAAACCAGCGAACCCTCGGCCCCCAACGTAGCATCGGGTGTAACTTGGGCTAGGGCTAGGGGTGTTGCCAGCAGGGACAACCAAGGGCCAAGCAGCCCAGCAAAATACCAGGGGCGAGCGAACAGCATAGAGATGACGGATGAGGGGGGCGATAATGGCAAAACACTACCATGTCTACCCGCTGATCAGTGAGTTGCTTAGCACAAACTAAAGATCGCTGAGTAAGCGGGCTTTTTGTGGTTTGGTGAACGCTTCTATCCGCTTCTAAAACCCTAGGGGCGAACTACAGTCTCCTGGCTCTCTATCAGCTTTACCAAAAGCTCGGAAGAGCCCAAAGTAATTGTCATCAATACTCTACAGGCTGAAGTTTGCAGAAAACGGCAACTAAGTTTGCCGCTGAGCCTTCGTAGTTCTGCTATAAGGTGAAACGGTTTCAAAGCCTCTGCGGCCTATTTTGACAGTAACGCAGCCAATTCTGTAAAGCTGCCCACAGAGGACATTTGCAATGTTTGAAGATATCAACATTCACGCAACTACCCAGACTACTGCATTAGAACCGACGCTTGTACCAACAGGCGACCTTATGGGCTATGGCCTAGTGCATGGACAGGTTGATCAGGCAATGTCATCGGCACCTACTCTCGATGGCATTGGCTTGACCTCGTTATCTGTTTTGAATTCTTCTGATGGTCTTGAGCTGTTTGCTCCTGCATCGATTGTTGAGGATATGGCGATTGAACGGCAACCTGTTAGCGCTAACAGCACAATCGCACATGACAACTTAATAGGACAGGCTGCCGTGAACTTGGCAGCAAGTACTGCTGGCTTTTCAAGCATCAACTATATAGCCGGGACATTAGGCGCAGATCAATTCTTTGCGGATCTGAATGCACCACTAACTGTAATTTCTGGGAATGGCAACGTTCACTATGGCGACGGCTATTATGACTATTTGAACTTATCTAATATCTCTTCATGGAGTGTTGGTAGCCAAGGCTTTCAGCTGTTCGATGTCGGTAATGGTGCCCGATTATTTGATGCACTGACCTTTGACAATGGTGCGCAGGTTTTGTTTGAAGGGCTAGACGGCATTCAGTTTGCCGATCAGTGGATAGATTTAGCAGTCGATCCAAACGACCCCTTATTCAGTGAGCAGTGGAATTTACACATGATGGGTGTACACAATGCCTGGCGCTTTACCCAAGGCTCTAATGCTGTGCTAGTCGGTGTTCAAGATTCAGGCTTGGGGTGGAACCCCGTTACTGGGTTTCATCCTGATCTAGAGACAGATCTTTTTTTGAGCGGAAACGTTTCCGACGATTTTTTCCGCGAGTTTCCTGATGCACAATATGGCCCTCGAGAAATCTCTCACGGAACTGGAGTACAAGGTATTATTTCAGCCACTGCCAATAACGGAATTGGCACCAGCGGCATCAATTGGAATTCGCCTGCATATCACATTGATGTTTTAGATGCTAATCAAGGAGATTTTTCGTTAGCCCAAGCAACTCAAGATATGATCAATCAGGCCAATAGCCAGGGTCAAAGGCTTGTTGTTAATATGAGCCTGGGTGGTGGTGTGATAGACCCAATGTTTGAGGCTTTGATTGCGAGCAATCAATCTAATGCTCTGTTCGTTATTGCTAGTGGTAATGATGGCAACAACTTTATTAGCAATCCAGCTAGCCTGGCGCAGAAATATGCCAACGTGATGGCAGTGGGTGCATCATGGGGTCTACAAGACCAATTTGGCAATGCGACTAATCTGGGCCAGCGCATTGACTATGGCAGTAGCTATTGGGGCTCCAACTATGGTCTCGGACTCTCTATCATGGGGCCATCTGAGGTGTTTACGACAGAAGCCACTCCGACATTCAACGGCGCTGCTTTTGGCATTGACAATGATTTCAACGGCACCTCTGCGGCGGCTCCCAATGTAGCTGGTGTTGCATCTCTGGTGTGGAGCGCTAACCCCAACCTCACAGCTACTCAAGTTCACCAAATTTTGGCGGAAACCGCCTTTGATTTAGGGATTCGCGGCTATGACATTGAGTATGGCCATGGTTTTGTCAATGCCGATGCGGCGGTCCGACGGGCGATGGCGCTTAGGTTGCAGCCAGCAACCCAGTGGCAATCGGCGGCTGGGGTCGTTACCAACAGCAGCTGGGATACTTCCGTAGCCGGATTTTCGCCTGAAGTAGAGGGTCAGCCACCCGTTCAGGGGTCTTTTGGGGCTAGTAGTCGGGCCTTTCAGAGCTGGAGTGGTTGGAGTGCTGCCTTTGGTACTGATACTGAAGTGAAGGGGCTGACTGCGCCAGTAGAGGCTGAACCGATCGCTGCACTGGCTGTTCAGCCGGTTCAATTTGAGCTAGCTACCTCTGAACGTAAGCTTGACAGAGATGGCTTTACAGACCAGTGGGGTGCTTGGGCGGTGCAGCCTAGCGGCTCCATTGATGCCCTTATTAGCGAGCTACAGCTTTGGGCGCCCAAAGCTGAGTGGGTCTCCTACAGTCTGAGTGCTTAAGTAAGGCGGCGCGAACCCACTTTACTCACACTGGCGACTGAGTACCAGGCGACCATCGGGGAGTTGGTAGACGCTATCGGGCTCTTGTAGGGTAGCGGTGGGTGTGGCCCCGGTGCGGACGGTGCCGGTGGGGTAGGCAGAAATGGAGCTGTCGCCAGGGCGCTGGGGCAGGCCACCGCTGCCGGTGACGGTAAAGGAACCCAGGCTTTCGTCGGTGCGGGCAATGCAACTGCCAGCGGTGAGGGCGGTGGTGTCGGTGATGGTATCTGCAAGATTGGTGAGGCTGTTTTCGATGAATCCGGTGTCTAGAGTGTCTACCGTCACCACACCACTGACTCCTAGCTCTGAACTGGCGGTAATGTCACTGAGGGGGGTGCGCTGGGAGCGTGGCTCGATGCCAAAAATGCCTCGGGCGGTAATGCTGACGTTGCCACCTGCCCCCTCAAAAGCATCGGCGGCGATATCACTATTTTCGGCAGGAATAGCAACGATAAAGGGTACGGTGATAGTAATGTTGCCGCCATTGCCCCCCGCCTGGGCGGTACCGGCAGTAGTGGAGATCAAACTGTCATTCCGCATCAGTAACAAGTCGTTGAGGGTGATGACGATGTTGCCCCCATCCACCGAAGCCGATTCAGCGATAATTCGCCCCCCATCATTGAGGTTCAATTGCGGGGTGGTGCCCAACCCGCCAATCAGGATATTGCCCGCTGCCCCTTCGCCACTGGAACGCACCGAAAGCACACTTTGGGGGATAAACAGCGAGTTTATTCCAGGGACTTGTTCGCTACGAGTTGCAAAGTTAGGGTCACTACCTGAGATCAAAATGCCCTCGGTGGCATTCACCTGAATAGTGCCACCGGTTCCACGACCCACACTACCAGTGAACACCTGCCCACCATTCAGGATCTCTAAGCGACCTAAGTTCAAGATAATAGTGCCGCCAGGTTGGTCGTTGAGGGTGCTAGAAACAACTGCCGCCCCATCTTGGATCAATAATTGAGGTGTTGTGAGATGGATGTCACCACTTTGGGCAGTAGTAAATCCTCCATTATTGGCTGCTGCAATAATACTAGGATTTTCTTTGAAGCCTTGTAGGTTGATGTAGTTACGCGCTTGAATTGTCACATCACCTGCATCGCCTAGACCATCAGAACTAGCATTGACAAGCCCTCCATTCGTTATATCCAGAGTGCCGGTATCGATGCTGACATCTCCCCCAAATCCCTCTCCACCAATTTCGACAGCGCTCGAAACTCCACTGCGGTTATCAAACACAATGCGATCGCGGGCCTCAATCACTACATCGCCTGAATTTCCTCTGCCTCTGGTACTAGCAGTTAACCCTGATCCATTGGTAACTTCTAGGGCACCTGTGCGAATCTCTACGTTGCCCCCTAGTCCCTGCCCCCCAAATTCTACCTGGCTCGAAACGACACTGCCATTATTAAAGACGGCAAGATCGCGAGTCTCAACCACTACATCACCCGCATCCCCTATGCCCCTGGTATTGGCAGTCAATCCCGACTCATTGGTAACTTCTAGGGCACCCGTGCGAATCACCACATTGCCACCTGCTCCCTGACCGCCACTTTCTACCGAACTTAAAACTCCGCTTCGGTTGTCAAAACTCACAAAATCGCCCGTCTGAATCAGCACATTGCCCGCATCACCATCGCCCACGGTACTGGCCAACAGTCTTGCTCCATTGCGCACCGTTAGGGAATTTGCCTCGATCTCCACATTTCCTCCGGCTCCGATAGCTCCGGCTTCGACAGTGCTAAGAACGGCGCTGCGAAACTGGCCATCGGCACTGGTGCCGTCAAAGACGACGCTATCTCGCGCTTGAATCACCACATTACCCGCAGCCCCTTGACCACGGGTGTTAGCAACAATCTGTGCCCCATCGCGCACCACCAAGTTTCCCGTCTCAATCCTCATATCCCCCCCTTGGCCTTCCGCCCCCTCTTCCACACGGGTGTTGGCAGCCGCTTGATTTTCTAAGAGAACGGAGTCACGAGCTTGAATCACCACACTACCCGCATCCCCTTGACCACGAGTATCAGCAATAATCTGTGCCCCATTAGCCGCTATGAGAGAACCTGTAGAAATTACCACATTACCTCCATCCCCTTCCGCCCTAAGTTCGACACTGCTAGCAACAGCACTACTTGTATCAAAGGTAACAGTGTCACGAGCTTGAATCACCACATTACCCGCATCCCCTTGGCCATTAGTGTTAGCAATAATCTGTGCCCCGCTGGCCACTGTCAGGGAACCAGTGAAAATTAACACATCCCCCCCCGCCCCCACAGCCCCCTCTTCCACTCGGCTGATGGCAGCACTGCTTGTATCAAAGTTAACAGTGTCACGAGCCTCAATCACTATATCTCCTGCATCTCCATTACCAAAGGTGCTGGCAGTGATTTGTGTCCCATTAGTCACCTCCAAAGAACCAGTTCGAATCACTACATTTCCCCCTGCCCCTGCTGCTCCGGGTGCTACATTGCTTGAGGCTGAAATAATGAACTGGCCGTTGGCACTGGTGCCATCAAAAACAACTCTGTCGCGGGCATCAATGTCTACATCTCCAGCATTGCCTGTGCCAAAAGTCGTAGTATCTAGCCGTGAACCATTGTTAACTACTAATGAACCGGTACGAATTACTACATTACCTGCATCGCCTATGCCGCTGGTACTGGCTCTCAGTGTTGCACTGTCGAGAACCTCTACAGTTTCAGCATAAATTTCTATGTTTCCTCCTGCTCCCCTTGCCCCAGCCCCTACCTCGGCACTGGCTGAGCTGGAGAATTGACCATCAGAGCTAGTGCCGCTGAAAGTTACACGTTCTTGGGCCGAAATCAGCACATTGCCAGCATTGCCAATACCAAAGGTACTTGCTTGTAAGTTTGCTCCATTAACCAATTCAACATTTTCTGCTGAAATTTTAATACTGCCCCCTAAGCCTTCTGTGCCTTCAGCAAGATTAGTCGATACCGTAGTAATACGATTTCCTCGATCTAATCGAACATCTCCAGATGCATTGATAACGACATCTCCAACAACCCCTGCTCCAGTTGTACTAATAAAGCTGTTGGTGATAGCCACATCATTACGAGCGTCTAAATATACGGCTCCACCCTGCCCACCAAACTCTGGGAAACCACCAACATTAATACCCTGTCCAATGAAACCTTCACCAGTAACAGAAATGTTGCCTCCTAACAGATTGGTGTTGGGCTGGTATTGATTCGTTAGCAACACCAACCCATTTGAGCCAGCGATCAAAACATCACCAACAGTAATATCGGCGCTAGTTGGGATATCAGAGGGTGTACCAAAAATAGAAGAAGTAGGATCAAGTCCAGAAATATAACCCGGTGGAACCACTCCAATCGCTTCAGGGGCTACTCCAGCCCGCACATCCAGTGTTGGCTGAGCCCCACCATCAATTTGCACTATCGTGCCATCTGAAAGCTGAATGGTCTCCTGCAAAAAATCAACCCCAAGAGTTCCTGGATCTGGGGCATTTATAATTGCGGTGCCAATATTGACTGAGCCCCCAGCCAAAATATGTAGCGAAGACCCCTGATAGCTTAAAACCCCTACATCTCCAAGAGCGCGAATAATCGGATCGATGGGGCTAAACAGCTCTCCTAAATTTTCATCTAAGTTCTCCACCCGAAAGCTGCCGCCGCTCCAGTAGTGGGCGTCGCCCCCCACCGGGTTAGCCGATCGCAGCACCATATCCCCATAGCTATACAACCCACTATCCGGGTGGCTCAACGCCACAATATCCACCCCCTCATTGCCCTGCACCAACAGGTCGTCCCCCGCAAAGCCCACAAATGGCGTATCTACTGCATCGCGAATCTGCACCGTATTTCCCAGCAGCGTCAGGTCACCCCCCGCCGCCACCTGCCCTTGCAAATCTAGATTGTTCGCCGCCAGGGTCAAGTTTTCCCCCGCCGCCAGTTGGCCCCGATTTTCAATATCTCCCGAGGCATCGCTCAGGTAGCTGCTCACCAACGCACTCGGGTTTACTGTCAACAGACTGCTCTGCTCCGGTGTTGTGGCGCTATAAACCCCAATCCCCAGGGAGATCGCCTCGGCAGTAGAGGCATAAAAAGAACCCTCAATATCGAGGGCTGCATTCTCGCCAAAGATAATGCCATTGGGGTTCAGCAAAAACAAATCCGCCGCCCCATCCACCCCCAGCGTGCCAAAGATAGCCGACGGGTTGCCACCCGTTACACGGCTAAGAATCGACTCAATACCCACCGGGTTGGCAAAATACACCCGCTGCCCATCGGCAATATTGAACTCCCAAAAGCTATGAAACAGGTTACCCCCGCGAACCGCGCCGCCTTCAATCAGGTCGGCCACGTCTCCCCGCACCACTACCCCAGGAGCAACCAGCGACCCCTCTGCCCCCAACGTAGCATCGGGTGTAACTTGAGCTAGGGCCAGGGGTGTTGCTAGCAGGGACAACCAGGGGCCAAGCAGCCCAGCTAAATACCAGGGGCGAGAGAACAACATAGAGATGACGGATGAGGGGGGCAATAATGGTCAAAAGCTACCATGTTTACCCACAGACCACAGGTTTTCTTGGTATAAACTTTAGCTTCATTGGCATTTCCCCTAGTACCAGATCTTCCAGGAGCATGAGTCTATCTCAGCAATGAAATGGTTAGTATCCTTAGGTAGGAGCTTCATTATCCTGATCATGCCTTGACCCTAAGATCCCAGGATTCTGCTCTAATCTTTGCTAAATGCCAAGGTCTACTGCTAGATCTCTGGAATCTGGCCCAACAACTCTACTCACAGGCGCGACTGAGTACCAGGCGGCCATCGGGGAGTTGGTAGACGCTGTCGGGTTCTTGGATAGTGGGAGTGGAAGTGGGTTCGGCAACGGTGCGGACGGTGCCGGTGGGGTAGGTGGAGATGATGATGTCATCGGGGCGCTGGGGCAGGCCACCACTGCCGGTGGCAACGAAGGAACCGAGGCTGTCGCTGGTGCGGGCAATGCAGCTGCCAGCGGTGAGGGCGGCGGTGTCGGTGATGGTGTCTGAGAGGGAGGTGAGGCTGTTTTCGATGAAGCTGCTGTCGCCAGTGGAAATTTGGCCCGATTCAACTCCGCCTGTGGCGTTGATGTCGACGCGATTGTTACCGTCCAGAGCAAGCAGTTCTTCTCGGGTCAAGTTGCCAGAGCCAATATTGGCATTTTGACCAAAGAAGGTGGTGCCGCTGAGGTCAATCGCGCCACCGCGACCATCGGCGGAAAAAGCGAGGATATCGCTGTCATCCAAAGCAATAACAAAGTCAGCAATAATCGTAATGTTGCCGCCGCTGCCTTCACCCAAGTCAACTACAGTCAGGATATTGCTATTCTCTCTAAGAATAAGATTACCTGCTCGAATATCAATGCGCCCACCGGAAGTTGCTAGTGCTAACGAGCGAATCTCTCCATCGTTAACCCGTATTTGTCCATCGACATTGATTACTACATTGCCCGCATCGCCATCGCCAAAGGTGCTGGTACTCAGTACTGCGCCATTGCGCACCGCTAGGGAATTCGCCGCGATTTCCACATTGCCCCCGGCCCCGGTGGCTCCGGCTTCGACGCTGCTCCCGGCCGCACTGCTAAACTGGCCATCGGCACTGGTGCCGTCAAAAACGACGGCATCGCTCGCCGTAATGACGACATTGCCCGCATCGCCATCGCCAAAGGTACTGGCAACCAGTTGTGCGCCATTGAGCACCGCAAGGGAATTCGCCGCGATTTCCACATTGCCCCCGGCCCCGGTGGCTCCGGCTTCGACGCTGCTAAAGGCCCCACTGTTAAACTGGCCATCGGCACTGGTGCCGTCAAAAACGACGGCATCGCTCGCCGTAATGACCACATTGCCCGCATCGCCATCGCCAAAGGTACTGGCACTCAGTCCTGCGCCATTGCGCACCGCTAGGGAATTCGCCGCGATTTCCACATTGCCCCCGGCCCCGGTGGCTCCGGCTTCGACGCTGCTCCCGGCCCCACTGTTAAACTGGCCATCGGCACTGATGCCGTCAAAAACGACGGCATCGCTCGCCGTAATGACCACATTGCCCGCATCGCCATCGCCAAAGGTACTGGCAACCAGTTGTGCGCCATTGCGCACCGCTAGGGAATTCGCCGCGATTTCCACATTGCCCCCGGCCCCGGTGGCTCCGGCTTCGACGCTGCTCCCGGCCCCACTGTTAAACTGGCCATCGGCACTGGTGCCGTCAAAAACGACGGCATCGCTCGCCGTAATGACCACATTGCCCGCATCGCCATCGCCAAAGGTGCTGGCACTCAGTACTGCGCCATTGAGCACCGCAAGGGAATTCGCCGCGATTTCCACATTGCCCCCGGCCCCGGTGGCTCCGGCTGCGACGCGGCTCAAGGCCGCACTGCTAAACTGGCCATCGGCACTGGTGCCGTCAAAAACGACGGCATCGCTCGCCGTAATGACCACATTGCCCGCATCGCCATCGCCCAAGGTGCTGGCAGTCAGTTGTGCGCCATTGCGCACCGCTAGGGAATTCGCCGCGATTTCCACATTGCCCCCGGCCCCGGTGGCTCCGGCTGCGACGCGGCTCAAGGCCGCACTGATAAACTGGCCATCGGCACTGGTGCCGTCAAAAACGACGGCATCGCTCGCCGTAATGACCACATTGCCTGCATCGCCATCGCCAAAGGTGCTGGCACTCAGTCCTGCGCCATTGCGCACCGCTAGGGAATTCGCCGCGATTTCCACATTGCCCCCGGCCCCGGTGGCTCCGGCTGCGACGGTGCTCAAGGCCGCACTGATAAACTGGCCATCGGCAGTGGTGCCGTCAAAAACGACGGCATCGCTCGCCGTAATGACCACATTGCCCGCATCGCCATCGCCCAAGGTGCTGGCAGTCAGTCCTGCGCCATTGCGCACCGCTAGGGAATTCGCCGCGATTTCCACATTGCCCCCGGCCCCGGTGGCTCCGGCTTCGACGGTGCTAAAGGCCGCACTGCGAAACTGGCCATCGGCAGTGGTGCCGTCAAAAACGACGGCATCGCTCGCCGTAATGACTACATTGCCCGCATCGCCATCGCCCAAGGTGCTGGCACTCAGTCCTGCGCCATTGCTCACCGCTAGGGAATTCGCCGCGATTTCCACATTGCCCCCGGCCCCGGTGGCTCCGGCTTCGACGCGGCTCAAGGCCGCACTGCGAAACTGGCCATCGGCACTGGTGCCGTCAAAAACGACGGCATCGCTCGCCGTAATGACGACATTGCCCGCATCGCCATCGCCCAAGGTGCTGGCAGTCAGTCGTGCGCCATTGCGCACCGCTAGGGAATTCGCCGCGATTTCCACATTGCCCCCGGCCCCGGTGGCTCCGGCTTCGACGCTGCTCAAGGCCGCACTGCTAAACTGGCCATCGGCACTGGTGCCGTCAAAAACGACGGCATCGCTCGCCGTAATGACCACATTGCCCGCATCGCCATCGCCCAAGGTGCTGGCACTCAGTCGTGCACCATTAAGAACTTCAATATTAGTCGCCGTTATCTGAATACTGCCACCGGTACCCTCTGTGCCAGCCGCCAGGTCACTCGCTACTCCAGTCAGGCGGTTTTGTCCATCAAACCGAACGGTGCTGCCTGCATTAATCACCACATCTCCGACCACACCTGCACCAGAGGTCTGAATGCTACTGTCGACCACAGACACATCATTACGAGCATCGAGATACACGGCCCCACCCTGCCCACCAAAGCCTCGCACATCAATGCCAGCACCGCTAAGCCCCGTTCCAGTAACGAAAATATTACCTCCAGCTAAGTCAGCGTTCGGCTGGTAATGGGTTGTGAGCAGTACCAACCCATTGGGCGCAGCGATCAAAACATCACTAACAGTAATATCTGAGCTAGTTGGAATATCAAAGGCTGTACCAACAATAAAAGAGGTAAGATCAAGTCCAGAAATATAACCCGGTAGAACCACTCCAATCGCTTCAGGTGCTACTCCAGCCCGCACATCCAGTGTTGGCTGAGCCCCACCATCAATTTGCACTATCGTGCCATCTGAAAGCTGAATGGTCTCCTGCAAAAAATCAACCCCAAGAGTTCCTGGATCTGGGGCATTTATAATTGCGGTGCCAATATTGACTGAGCCCCCAGCCAAAATATGTAGCGAAGACCCCTGATAGCCTAAAACCTCTACATCTCCAAGAGCGCGAATAATCGGGTCGATGGGGCTAAACAGCTCTCCTAAATTTTCATCTAAGTTCTCCACCCGAAAGCTGCCGCCGCTCCAGTAGTGGGCATCGCCCCCCACCGGGTTAGTCGATCGCAGCACCATATCCCCATAGCTGTACAGCCCACTATCCGGGTGGCTCAACGCCACAATATCCACCGCCTCATTGCCCTGCACCAACAGGTCACCTCCGGCAAAGCCCACAAACGGCACCGTCGCCGTATCCCGAATCTGCACCGCATTCCCCAGCAGCATCAAATCCCCCGCCGCCGCCACCTGCCCTTGTAAATCCAAATTGTTCGCCGCCAGGGTCAAGTTCTCCCCCGCCGCCAGTTGGCTCCGATTCTCAATATCCCCCGAGGCATCGCTCAGGTAGCTGCTTACCAACGCACTTGGGTTCACCGTCAACAGACTGCTCCGCTCCGGTGTCGTGGCGCTATAAACCCCACTCCCCAGGGAGATCGCCTCGGCAGTAGAGGCATAAAAAGAACCCTCAATATCGAGGGCTGCATTCTCGCCAAAGATAATGCCATTGGGGTTTAGCAAAAACAAATCCGCCGCCCCATCCACCCCCAGCGTGCCAAAGATAGCCGACGGGTTGCCCCCCGTCACCCGGCTAAGAATCGACTCAATACCCACCGGGTTGGCAAAATACACCCGCTGCCCGTCACCAATGTTGAATTCCAGAAAACTGTGGAACAGGTTGCCCCCGCGAATCGCACCGCCCTCAAGCAGGTCGGCCACCTCCCCGCGCACA
This sequence comes from Leptothoe sp. PORK10 BA2, assembly GCF_034932105.1. NCBI lineage: Bacteria > Bacillati > Cyanobacteriota > Cyanophyceae > Nodosilineales > Cymatolegaceae > Leptothoe > Leptothoe sp. PORK10 BA2. The sequence continues at coordinate 22,694 of NZ_JAYGIG010000033.1, forward strand.
TCTACCCCAGGGGAAACGAGCGAACCCTCTGCCCCCAACGTAGCATCGGGTGTAACTTGGGCCAGGGCCAGGGGTGTTGCCAGCAGAGACAACCAAGGGCCAAGCAGCCCAGCCAAATACCAGGGGCGAGAGAACAGCATAGATAATGACGGAGGAAGGAGGCAATAATGGTCAAAAGCTACCATGTTTACCCACAGACCGCTGGATTTCTAGGCATAAACTTTAGTTTCGTTGACGCCCTACGCCGTTCATGCTGGGTCAGCGGCTTACCCACCCCTGCCCCTCCGAGGAGGGGATAACCCACCCCTGCCCCTCCTAGGAGGGGATACCCACCTCTGCCCCTCCCAGGAGGGGATGGCGGATTCAAATCGGTTGCACAAACGGGTCATCTTATGCACCCAAAACAGCCATTGGATTGCCCTAGACTACCCTTGAGTCCTACCCGGCTTCGATTTAGCCTAAGGTCAGAATAGAAAACCCATGTCATCTATGCCGCTACCGAGACAACTGTGCCCATGAAGCGCCTTGCCAAACTTCATCAACGATGGTCCTCTAAAGCGTTTCCCTGGCGACAACTAATGCCAGGGTCAGTGGTGCTGGGCATCATTGTAGCGGCACGGCTGCTAGGGCTGCTCCAGGGGCCTGAGCTAAAAATGCTAGATACCCTCATGCGGTGGCGACCGGCCGAAACCACCGATGAGCGAATTTTAATAGTCGCCATTACCGAAGCAGACATCCAGGCATTGGGCACCTACCCCGTACCCGACAACGCGCTAGCTAACCTCATCCTTACACTAGAGAAAATGAACCCCAGGGTAGTGGGTCTTGATATCTATCGAGACATAGCGGTAGAACCCGGCCACAGCACTTTAGTCGATATCCTCCAAACCTTTCCCAACGTAGTTGGCATCGAAAAAGTTTTTAATGAACCACCTATTCTGCCGCCCCCAGCCTTACCCCCAGAGCAGGTCGGATTTGTCGATTTACCCCTGGATGACGATGGCTTTGTGCGCCGCCTACTCTTAGGTGCCCAGGCTCCCAGCGGAACATTTCATTTCTCCTTCGCCCTGCGCCTGGCCGAACTCTACCTGGCCAACGAGGGCATGGTTTTAGAGAATGGCCTGCGCGACCCCTTAGCCATGCGGTTTGGCACCACCGAGTTCGCCCAGATTACCCGTAATACGGGGGGGTACGTCAACGCTGATGTGGGCGACCTGCAGGTTTTACTCAACGTGCGCAGTGGAGCTACGCCTTTTAGACAGGTGTCAATGGGTGACGTGTTGTCAGGCACGGTGGACCCCGACTGGGTTAACGATGCCATCGTGCTGATTGGGGTGGCCTCCCTGAGCGCCAAAGATTTAATCAACTCGGGGGCTGTAGTATCAGAGAACCCAGGACTGATTTACGGCATTGACATTCACGCCCACGCCACTAGCCAATTGGTCAATGCGGTGCTGGAGGGACGCCCGCTTCTGTATACCTGGCCCAATGGGGTGAACTATGTCTGGATTCTGCTCTGGGGCGGAGTTGGCATGGTACTGGTTGTCTGGGTCAAATCCCCCGCCTGGTACTGGCTGTTGTTGGGGCTAACGGGCCTGGGAATTGTTGGCATCAGCTATGGGCTGCTGGTGCTAGGAGGCTGGTGGGTGCCACTGGTACCGGCGCTACTGGCCTTTACAGTGAATGGGGTCGTGATATCAGGGTTCTATTTGTACGACCAGACGTTGCGATCGCGCATTGAAGAACGTCAACGGGTAATTGAACAGACCTACAACACCATTCACAACGGCCCCCTGCAAACCCTGGCCCTGTTGCTGCGCGACTCGGGAGAAACCGTGAGTTGGCCAGAGGCCCTGCCCAAGCTCAAGCAGATGGATCAAGACCTGCGGAATATCTATGAGCAACTCCTAGACAGTGCCCACATATCTAAAAAACAGCATCTGCCCTTGGCCGAAGAAACGGCTGGTGCCGACTGTCTGCTCTACGAAAAACTTTACGAAGTATACAGTGAAACCCTACAGCGCGACTTTCCAGGCTTCAAAACCCTTGGCCCACACATTGTCAACTTTGAGCCCCTCAAGACTAACGGCCTATCTTCAGATAATTATCAGGCCCTCTGTCGATTTTTAGAAGAAGCCCTTTGCAATGTGGGTAAGCACGCAGTCAACGCCACCTCTCTAACCGTCATCTGCCAGGCCACCGAGACTGAGAATCTCATTCAGGTCAAAGACAACGGCCAAGGACTTACAGAAAATGTATTCCCCCGTACTACGGGCGGACGCGGCACCCGCCAGGCAGAGACCATTGCCCAGCGTCTGGGGGGCAGCTTTCAGCGGCGTTCGACCCCCTCGGGCACCTGTTGTGAGCTACGCTGGCCCGCTCCATCACCGAGTCGGCCCTGGTTTAGCTGGTTTCCCTGGCCATAGCCGGTTTGCCATCATCTGGGGGCATCAGTTGCCGAAAACGGCAACGTTCTTAGCACTCAACAGCAGACAGGCTGTCGGAAAGGTCGGCTGACTATCGAGGCTCATCTTTCTACTCTGAGGGTGTCTTCCATAAGGAACTGCAAGCACCATGCAAAACCATTCGTTCAGCATCCTGCAGACCGTTGCCCAAAAGGGCTTTCCCTTTATCCTTAGCTTCGTCGATGATGCCGTCCTGATGATCGCCACTAGAGTTGGCTTGCAGCTTCCCTGGCTGCAATGGCTGAGCACGATCCTGCTGGTGGCAACCCTGCTGTATTGGACAGTGCGGCTGGTAAGGTATTGGTACATTAACCATGCCCTGGCTGAGCCCGGCCCAAAACTCAAAGCTTAAATTTTAGGTAAATCGTCAAATCCACGTTTGAAACAGCCTTAAACTAAGTCCAGGAGAAAGTTAATGAAACAGTTATTAAAAATGCATAAGCCAGGTTTTGCGATCGCAAGACTCTCCATAGGTAGCCTCATCTACCTACTGTTTACTTGTGACCAACCGAGCTGGGGTCATCAGGCGTCTAATATTCTCACCAGTAAGATTGAGAAACCCCTGGCATTAGCGACTGCAATGCGTAAAAGCTACAGTCCGCCAGCAAACCCAACACCACCGAACCGCACCACTGGCGGCGGTACCCGTGGGGGCTGTGACAGCCCGGCCGCTATTAGCTTAACAGCCCTAGCCCCTCAGGCCCATGCTGGGCAAACGGCCTCTACTTGGCCTACGCTGACCTGGTACATTGCTGACGAGAACCCCTATCCTGTCCAACTTCAGCTCTATCGATACACTTCTAGCAATCCCGTAGAGACTCAATTAGAGCGGGTCCATTTCTTTGATCTTGGCCCCAGTCAACCGGGATGGATGTCCTTTACCTTACCAACCTCTCTGCCGCCGCTCAATGTTGGGGAAACCTACCGTTGGAAGGTTATTCTACAATGCAGCGCCAGCCAACCTTCCAAAAATAAAATTGATGAAGCCGATTTACAAGTGGTGCCATTGCCCATCGGCATGGTGACAACTACTGACCCGGTGCAGCAAGCCCAACAATTCGCGGCCGCTGGGCTTTGGTACGATGCAATCGCCGTTATCTCCCAGAGTTCGGCTGCCTCTGCTGTTGCCTACCGGCGAGATTTAGTGGCCAGTTTAGCTGAGCTGGAGGCTGAAAATCCCAATGATCAGTTCTCGCAGTTAAGCAATCGCCTGCGTTACATCGCCACACAAGACTGACGGCTATTCGTAGCCGCAAAAACAGGTAAAAATCTGCATAGCTAGACTATACAGCTATGCAAGTTGAGATTAGCAGTGGCATTGTCCAAAGTTCTCTCGAAGTTCTTGACCAGAATCTTGCAACGCTCCATCCAAGTATTGGAGCGTTCAATGATCCATCGCGCCACTGCGGGAACAAAACCGCTTTTTCCTTGAGCCGCTTTTTCTGCCTTGGACGGCTTGGGCGATCACTCAAACCTAACCTGGCTCATAATCTTCGGGTAAACCGCCTCAAGCGCTACTGTGAGCTTGTCAGGATGGTAACCGTGGTCTAGCAAAATAGTCATCTTGGGGATGTTGACCGGCTTAGCTCGAAAGTAATCGATGGGCTCGCTCAGCATCTTAATCAGGCCGTCATCGTTGGACACGTTAGCCAGTGTGCAATGCGGAAAGAACGGAAATTCTATCGTATCGACCGCCAGATGGCGCTGGAGGCCGTTGGTCGCTTTGTAGACGCAAAAGCCCTTAGACTCAACGCTGGCATTACAGGTGTTTTTCTCCGCTTGCGAGTCGATGATCATCAGTCGAGTCCACCCTGACCATGAAGCCGGTTCATCCGCTTCTCGATAGTGCCTGCTTTGCGCCAATGATTGTAGTGCCCGTAGACCGTCGAAGACGGCGGCAGGTCCTTGGGCAAGTCTTCCCCATTAAACCCGTTTTTGCACGGGTATAACCTGCCGTCAATGAGCTCTCGGTAGCTCCACTCTAGCGGTCGAGCCCACTTTTTCTTCGGCAGGACATCCGACAACAACGGTTCTAGGACTTTCCATTCTTCGTTGGTGAGGTTACTAGAATAGGTATGATGAATGACTTTGGCTTGATGTTGGGCTTCTCCCTACATTATTAAAGATGTCAGATCAGCTCTATAGGATTGGTTCGTGTTTTGTAAAAGTTGCACTTTTCAGCCAATATTCTTTCTGAATTTTTCACAGGATCATGCATTAAAAACGAGTGATTTTAGAATAGCTGCAGGTTATTGTTTGGATAGTTCAGGTGAGAACATTTTGAGAGATATAACAGGACTGTGATTGTTCTAAAAAGCCGAGCTCTTATTGGTTGGCTATTGTTGTTTTCTATTTCCTGTTTTTTATCCTCCTCCGTTTTTACCTTCCTACTACATAATGCAGAACAAAGGGATTAGCCATGTCTAACTACGATCTAAATCAGTTGAACAGTACACCGATTAGCCAAAACAATTATAATGTCAACTCTTTCGATCCAACAGATGTATTTGAATTTGATATTACGGGGAATCGTCAAATCGGGCTTTATCTCCATGATCTGAATGGTGGCGATGCCGACCTGGGACTCTACCGCGATAGCAATGGCAATGGTGTTTTAGATTCCAACGATACATTGGTTTCCTATTCTGTGAATGTGGGTACTAGCTCCGAGACCATCGACTACACCGCCTCGGCAGGGACCTATTTTGCACAAGTCGCACAGTTCTCTGGGAGTCCCATTTCCTATGACTTGGACTTAGCTGCAACCTACGATATTGGGACCGTGGGTGCATCACCTGTTTCTCTCGATAACTATACTGTGGGTACCTTTGACCCAACGGATACGTTTGAGTTTGATATTACAGGAAATCGTCAAATTGGTCTTTCTCTCCATGGCATGAACGGTGGCGATGCCGACCTACGCCTCTATAGCGATAGCAACAACAATGGTGTCTTTGATGCCAGTGATGTGCAGGTGGCTTCTTCTACCAACAGTGGAACTGGCCCTGACACCATTGACTACGCCGCCTCGGCAGGGACCTATTTCGCGCAAGTCACACAGTTCTCTGGGAGTCCCATTTCCTATGACTTGGACTTAGCTGCAACCTACGATATTGGGACCGTGGGTGCATCACCTGTTTCTCTCGATAACTATACTGTGAGTACCTTTGACCCAACGGATACGTTTGAGTTTGATATTACAGGAAATCGTCAAATTGGTCTTTCCCTCCATGGCATGAACGGTGGCGATGCCGACCTACACCTGTATAGCGATAGCAACAACAATGGTGTCTTTGATGCCAGTGATGTTCAAGTGGCTTCTTCTACCAACAGTGGAACTGGCTCCGAGACCATCGACTACGCCGCCTCGGCAGGGACCTATTTCGCACAAGTCACACAGTTTTCTGGGAGTCCGATCTCCTACGATCTAGATTTCTCCACCAACTACAATATTGGGACTGTGGGTGCATCACCTGTTTCTCTCGATAACTATTCTGTGGGTACCTTTGACCCAACGGATACGTTTGAGTTTGATATTACAGGAAATCGTCAAATTGGTCTTTCCCTCCATGGCATGAACGGTGGCGATGCCGACCTACACCTGTATAGCGATAGCAACAACAATGG
>NZ_JAYGIG010000033.1:28885-33094 GCF_034932105.1 Leptothoe sp. PORK10 BA2
TGTCTTTGATGCCAGTGATGTTCAAGTGGCTTCTTCTACCAACAGTGGAACTGGCTCCGAGACCATCGACTACGCCGCCTCGGCAGGGACCTATTTCGCGCAAGTCACACAGTTTTCTGGGAGTCCGATCTCCTATGACTTAGACTTAGCTGCAACCTACGATATTGGGACCGTGGGTGCATCACCTGTTTCTCTCGATAACTATACTGTGGGTACCTTTGACCCAACGGATACGTTTGAGTTTGATATTACGGGAAATCGTCAAATTGGTCTTTCTCTCCATGGCATGAACGGTGGCGATGCCGACCTACGCCTCTATAGCGATAGCAACAACAATGGTGTCTTTGATGCCAGTGATGTGCAGGTGGCTTCTTCTACCAACAGTGGAACTGGCTCCGAGACCATCGACTACGCCGCCTCGGCAGGGACCTATTTCGCACAAGTCACACAGTTTTCTGGGAGTCCGATCTCCTATGACTTAGACTTAGCTGCAACCTACGATATTGGGACCGTGGGTGCATCACCTGTTTCTCTCGATAACTATACTGTGAGTACCTTTGACCCAACGGATACGTTTGAGTTTGATATTACCGGGAGTCGTACCATTAATCTGAACTTGCACAATATCAGCGCGGGGGATGATGCCGATTTGCGCCTCTTCCGCGACAGCAACAACAATGGTGTCTTTGATGCCAGTGATGTTCAAGTGGCGAGCTCCTTGCAAAGTGGCAATAGCGGCGACACTATTAGCTACAGGGCTAGCTCAGGGACGTATTTTGCTCAGGTTGAGCAATATGCCTTGGGCAGCAGTGGTGCTGTCTCCTACGATTTGGATTTGTCGGCCACGGTTGGGCGGGCTAGTAACTTGCTAGGTGCAGATGTCCAACTGGGCAATCTATCAGGTGATCAGGTTCTGACTGGTGGTGTTAGTAACCAAAATACTACCGATACCTATGCCTTTTCTTTAGGGTTGTTTGAAGGTGTGAATATCCGTCTAAATGGTCTCAGTAATAATGCTGACATTCGTTTGATTCAAGATAGCAATGGCAACAACATTGTTGATTCGGGTGAAGTGCTCGGTAGTTCTGTTCGTTCAGGCAATGCTTCAGAGTTGATCTCTGGCATAGACTTATCAGGAGACTATTTACTTCAAGTCTATCAATCTAGTGGTAGCACACCTTACACATTAACGATGGATCATTACAACACGACGTTTGCCTAAGATTGGATAGCCTCATGATTGGGTTGATGTCTTGATGCCCATTGCATAGAACGTAACCGGTCTAAACCTTTGTCAATAATCCTGGAGCTTTTGCTCTAGGATTATTGCTTGTTAATAGTATGGCGACGGCTATGAGTTTCTGAATCAGGGGATGGAAAAAGGTTTGGCGAAGATTGATCGATAGAAGATAGAGAGCGAGAGTAGAGTAAGCGTAAGAAGAACTGCCCCAATAAGATTGGCTTTCTGAAAGATTTAATATAAAAATATTTGAGGTCGCACATTTAAGAGTTTTTGTAGGGGCGGTTTTAATCGCCCCTACCATTATTTACGGAACGGAGAGGAGCCATGCTTGAGTAGGGCCAGAATTCTAGAGCTTACGTAGCTGGACTTGGTCGGACTTGCCGTGACTTCTAGTCGCTCGATAAAAATCTATTTTGGAAAAAACTATCCGTCAAAACTTATCATTCATAAGCTCATGGGCAAGTTTCTGGCATTTTTCGGCAAGGTCCTTTACTGAATTAGCCAAGAGAGTCTGCACGAAATGGGAGTGATTAAAAAATCTTCTCAGCCTATTTTGTAAATAGTTCATTCAAGACCTGGGTGGCACAACCAGTCTTTTTCACGGGCAATATGCAAAGGGGAAATTTATGAGCCGTTATGACCTCGGTATTTTAAGTAGTCGTCCTGTTAGCCGTAATGGTTACAGTGTTACTGCGTTTGATTCCACAGATGTTTTCGAATTCGATATTACGGGTAATCGTGTTATCGGACTTTATCTGCATGGCATCACATCTGGAGATGGTGCCGATCTGCGGCTCTTTCGCGATAGCAATCATAGTGGCATTCTTGATTCGGGAGATCAGCAAGTTGCAAGTTCTCGTCGCAGCGGTAATGCCAACGATGTAATTGATTATAGTGCCATCCCTGGCACATACTTTGCCCAGGTAGAAAGGTATGCACCTGGCAGTAATGATTCTGTTTTTTACAATTTAGATCTATCTGCTGTCTATAATATAGGTTCTCTAAACAGCGTGCCTACAAGTCAAGATCGCTACAAATTAGGCCTTTCAGACCCCACTGATGTATTTGAGTTTAATCTTTCCAATGATCGGAACATCAACCTTTTCTTACATAATATTAGTTTAGGCGATGACGCTGACCTGAGTTTGTACCGCGATAGCAATGGTAATGGTATTTTTGATGCGGATGATCAAAACGTCGCTACTTCTCGTCGCGGTGGTAACGCTGATGATGTGATTGACTATTTTGCTACGGCTGGCACATACTTTGCACAAGTAGAGCGCTATGCACCAGGTAGTCAGGGTTCAGTTTCCTACGATCTTGACCTCTCAGCTGTCTATAACGTAGGAACGCTTGACAACACACCTATTAAATACAATCAATATAATCTCAGTGCCTCAGACCCGACAGATGTGTTTGAGTTTAACCTCTCCAATAGCCGTAATCTCAATCTTTCTTTACACAATATTAGTCAGGGAGATGATGCCGACCTGGATCTTTTTTGGGATAACAATAACAATGGTATCTTTGACTCAAACGATCAACTAGTTGCAAGCTCCCGTCGCGGTGATAATGCCGATGATGTTATCAACTACAACGCTACGGCAGGTAACTATTTTGTCCAAGTAGAGAGATACGCACCCACTAGCCAGGAAACGGTGTCCTATGATTTGGATATTGTAGCAGGCACGACGCTTCCTGTACCTCCTTCCACAGCACCAACAACCTATCGCCCCTTTGATGCAAATCAGGTATTTTCTCTTAACAGTAATACAGGGGCAGATCATACTATTTATCTAGATTTTGACGGCCATGTCACCACGGGCACCCTTTGGAATCAGAACTATGGCGATCGCATTCAGACGGATGCTTACGATACAGATGGCGATACCTCTAATTTTTCAACATCTGAACGAGAAAGTATTTGGCGCATCTGGCAACGGGTTGCCGAAGACTTTAGCCCCTTTGATGTCAATGTTACCACTGCGCTACCCTCTACTCAGCAGCTAACTCGCAATCCAGGAAATGATACTCAATGGGGCATTCGGGTTGCCATTGGAGGCAGTGCTTCTGACTGGTATGGTAGCTCGGCAGGTGGAGTAGCCTATCTGAATACCTTTAATTCCAGTGTTGATACACCTACCTTTGCGTTTTCAGAGACTTTAGGAACTGAGAAAAACGTTGCTGAAGCGATTAGCCATGAAGTGGGCCACACACTAGGTTTAAGCCATGACGGTGATGCAACTAATGACTATTATCGCGGCCATGGCAGTGGTGCGACTGGTTGGGCACCGATCATGGGTGTTGGCTATAGTCAAGAACTGACCCAATGGAGCCGAGGTGAGTATCGAAATGCTGGCAACCCGCAAGATGACTTGGATATTATCACCGGCCAAAATGGATTTGGCTATCGTACCGATGACCATGGTGATCAATTAACTGACGCTTCTGCCTTAGCCGTTAACGGCGCTGGTGTGGCAACCTATGGCATTATTGAGACCAATACAGACACTGACTGGTTCTCATTTGCAACTACATCTGGTAATATCTCACTCGATATTAATCCCTTCGAGCGTGGTGCCAATTTAGACATTTTGGCAGAGCTCTATGATGCCTCTGGCCAATTAGTAATAGGATCTAATCCAACCAATTCACTATCGGCTAGCTTTAATACCACCCTGTCTGCAGGACAATATTACCTCAGTGTTACGGGTACAGGACAAGGTGATTTACTCACTGGGTACAGTGATTATGGCAGCTTAGGTCAATATTCTATTACGGGTGCAGTAGCTTAATTATCAACAGATTGATTAAAAGAGAGAAATCCTGTACTGGACAGTAGACATTATAGGAAATAGTGAGGAGTTGTAATCCAAAGTCTTTATCTTCTGATTGTGGTTATCTGCTATCGCTTAACCACGTAGCGCTAGGCGAAAGTTGTGAAGCCCACAGGCCGTTTCCATCAC